>JAURFU010000150.1 GCA_030834165.1 Verrucomicrobiota bacterium | reverse complement strand
ACTTCCGCACCCTCGGAGCGGCCGATCCATGCTTTTTGCTGACGCTTGGTGGACTCCGGCCAGTCGAGTTCATCCAGTCCAGCCAGAAGTTTTTCGGCGTAGGCGGTGATGCGCAGCACCACCTGCCTTAGGTTTCGTCTTTCTACCGGGTGATTTCCCACCTCAGACTTTCCGTCCACAACTTCCTCATTGGCCAGTACCGCCCGAAGGGTTGGACACCACCAGACCGGCTTTTCATCCACATAAGCAAGCCCTCTTTGGAAAAGCTTGAGAAAGATCCACTGGGTCCACTGATAATATCCCGGGTCTGTCGTGTTGATTTCGCGTTCCCAGTCGATGGCAAATCCGATGCTTTTGATTTGGCGGCGGAAGTTGTCGACATTTGTCTTGGTGGTCACGGATGGATGAGTGCCAGTTTTTATGGCATATTGCTCCGCGGGTAACCCGAAAGCATCCCAGCCCATGGGGTGCAGGACATTGTATCCACAGGCTTTCTTGTA
>JAURFU010000149.1 GCA_030834165.1 Verrucomicrobiota bacterium | reverse complement strand
TCTGCATGCTGCGGGTCGTCACGTCGCCCACACGGGCTTCCACTGCACCTGGACTGGTGGAAAGCAGGGTACAGCCGAACGATGACTCGTCTACGTCGTCCACAGCGGCCTCCCACGGCACGACCGGCGCCGACGAACCGCCAACTGGTACGCCACTGAGACCGAACGGGCTGACGAATAGGCTCGCGGGTGTCCGAGAAAAGGCGTTCATGCAGCAGCACAACCGCCGCCTGCCGCCGTCGCCGCCGCCGGCGCGGGAGATGCTGGCGCTGGTCCGGCGGCTCTGCCCGCCGGGGCTGCCCAGGCCCTGCCGCCCGCCGCGGCCGGCTACCGCACGCCGGCGGTGTCCCAGGAGCCCCTCCTCCTCGCAGCTCCCGCTCCCGCCGCCGCCGGTGCCGCTCCCGTCAGCGCCGGTGCCGCCGGTGCCGCCGCCAGCACCGCTGCGAACGGCCCCGCCACCGTCACCCGGAGGGCTCAGGGACGAGGCGGCCCGCGGCGGCG
>JAURFU010000014.1 GCA_030834165.1 Verrucomicrobiota bacterium | reverse complement strand
CGCCGTCCTTGCCGTTCCATTCGTCGGGGCCGCGGAGGCCGAAGCTGCCGTAATGGTATTCGGGGAGTTCGAGCGGATCGTTGGTCGCGCAGGACTGGCTGGTCGTCAGGTCGAAGACATGCATCGGCTTGAGCGATCCCTTGATGGCATAGGCTTTGACGGACCAGCGGTCGATCAAGGCATCGATCGGGGCGGTACCGCTCAGGTCGGTCATGCGGAGCTCGGCGTCGAAGCCGCCGTGGACTTCTCCGGCCCAGAGACGGCCGACAGCGCGTAGCTGTTCCTCGCCCTTCTTCGATTGCATGTTCCAGAAGTCCGTCGTGCGTCCCTGGAAAACCGCCTTGGTGAAGGGAGTCCAGATGCCGTGATGGTGGGCGTGGTTGGAAGGGTAGTCGCCCGTGACGATGGCACCGGAGGGGGAACGGACTGGGTGCAGATAGCCGGCGCGAAGGATGGTCGCGGGGATATCGGTGCGAGGGATCTTATCCTTATCCGTGCGGAAGTTCAGGACCTCTTTGCCTTGGGCGCTGAGGCTCAGGCCATCGCTGCCGGGACGCGTGCGCACGACCTCGGCGGACTGCCCGTTGTTGGCTGCGAGGCTGAGCGTGAGTGATTCGCCGGCGCGGAGGAAGCCGACCACCAGGCAGGCCTTGCCGTCTTCATCGACCTGCACCGGGAGGGTGTCGCCGTCTTTCTTCGTGGCCCGGGCGATCTTCGTCGAACCTTCCGGAGTTTTGAACTCAACCGTCAGCGCGGCCCGATCGACCGGCGCCGGGGCGATGGTGATCGTCTGGGCCGAGAGGGAGGATGCGAGGAGGAGCAGGAGGGCGAGGGGGCGCATGGGGCTGTTGAAGCAGGATGGAAGATCAGGGATGGATGATAAAGGATGGTTTTAGGGCTGGGGCCAGGGCCAGGGCTAGGGCTAGCGGATGCGATCAAGGAGGCACGTGGGCATGGTGACACGTGGACACGGGTAGAGGCAGGGCTCAAAGGGAGACCGGAAACCGGAATGAATGCTGCGGTGCATGAGGTAGAGACGGCACTGCGTGCCGACCTAGGGGGTAGTCATGCATCAGCCAATCATCCGGTCTCCTTTTGAGCGCTTATTACCCGCCACCTGAAACGAGTGCCGCGAGCTACCCAATCACTTCGCCGCCTTGATCAGCAGGACGGCGGAGTCGGGCTTCTCGCGTAGCGTGATCGCGTAGCCCTGCATGAGCTCGGCGCCGGTGAGGACTTCTTTACTCCCTTCGAAGTCTTCGACCTCGTAGCGTTGCTGCGGGATGAGGCCTTGAAGTTTGACGGTGAGTGTTTCGCTCACGGCCTCCGGACGGCGGAAGGCTTGCACGACGCTTTCGTTAAGATCGCTACGATGGAACTGCCAGGCGATCCAAGCCGTCTTATCTAAGCTGTGGGCGGTCAGCGGGTAATAGTCTCCGGTGAAGATCGGGCGTATCTTGAGATAACGATCTAGGTGCTTACGCAGGGCCAGGACGGCCTTCGGGTCACGGTAGTTGATCGAGAACCCCCCGCAGGCTCCCATCCCGCTCCGAAGGGCGAGATCGTCGGTGGCGGCGGCGCCTAGTCCGTGCAAGGGTAGCCAGTAGGAAAGGCCGTGGGTCATGGCTTGCACATTCTGGGGGAAGGTCTTGGCGCCCCAGGTGCTGTCGCTTCGCCAGAGGACGATGCATCGTCGCATCATCTCGAAATCGAGACGCCGGCCTCCCGCGGCGCAGTTATCGAGGATCAGGCCGGGGTGACGCCGGGCGAGTTCGTCCAGGAAAGCGTAGAGACCGTTGATGTGGCGGATCTCGCGTAGGCCGACCTCATCCAGCTTCTCATCGGTATGCCAGAAGTAGGCGGGGTAGAGGTTGAAGTCCTGTCGGTAGAAGCTCAGGTCCGAGCGACTGATCTCCTCGGAGATGGAGTCTATGACCCACTTCCGTGCCTGCGGATTTCCGAGATCCAGAAGGTGGAAGCCATCCCTTTCTTGATAGCGAAGCCCGTCGGGGGTTCCTGTTGGCTTTAGCAGCCACTCGGGATGCTCGCGGTGGAGCCAGGTGCCGCGCATGGCACGCTCCGGCTCGAACCAGGCGAGGAAGCGCATCCCCGTCTTGCGCACGGCGGCCCCCACCGGCGCGAGCCCGTTTGGAAAGCGGGCGGGGTCGGCCTGGGGATTACCCTGGCCTTTCGGAAAGCCGCCTTCGTTCCAGCCCGCATCGAGGTGGTAGCAATCGAGCGGTAACTTGAGTGCCATGATGTCGGCGGCCAGCTTAACCAGTTTCTCCTCCGAGGTGACATTGAAAGGGAAGATGCCATGCACGCCGGCCTGCACCGGCATGAGGGTCATCGGGGGATGGTTCTGCGGGGTGAATTGCGCCAGCATCAGCCGACGGAACTGGTTCTGTCCGGCCATGTGGTCGCCGCGGTAGTTCATGACCAGGATCGAGGGCAGCCGAACCTCCTCGCCGGGGGTGAGTCGGAACCGCGTGCGCTTAAGGCCCGCGATGACCCTGACCTTGCCGTTTTCCTGGAGTGTGAAGGTGGCCTTCCAGTCGCCCGTCCAGCCGACCGCCAAGATCAAGCCTCCGCCTTCGCCGCACAGGTTGAAGTAAGGCATGACTCCGTCCGAGGAGCGTCCACCGAAGGATTCCAGGACGAACGCCTTCCCTATGGTCAACTTTTCGACCTTTGGCTCGAAGTCGCTTGGTTCGGAGTGGCTCCCCTTGCTCCAATGGAGCCTGACGGGGGAGTTCGAAGGAAAACTTACGTCGAAGTCAGCCGACTGCAGATTTTCGTAAAGCGGAGAAGCGCCGGTCTCAGGGCTGCGGAGACGGAGTTGCCACTCGGTGGCCTCGAATTCAGGGTAAGCGTTGGCAGTGACACGAAGTCCCGGGGCTTTTTCGCGTAAAGGTGAATCGGGACGTAGGACTTTCAGTCCATCTTCCGCCTTCAGCATCGCGATCGTCGCGAGGAGCAGAGCGATGAGGCTCGAGAGGCGGAGGCGCATGATCGGAGCCGATAGAGGCTGTAATATCCGATGCCCCTCAGGAGGGTTTTGTTCCGATTATACACCGGAAACATCAGTACGGACCTCGGTTTTGCTGGGATTTTGGGTATCGTGGCGGCATGTATCCCAGCCGCTAACCGCCAGCCGCTAACCGCTAAGACCTATTTCGCCAGCGCGTGGAACTTGGCGAGTTCCTCGGCCGTCAGCGCGCGGTCGAAGACGGCGACGCCGCCGATCCAGCCGGTGAAGCCGACGCTGCGGGAGCTATGGATGACGCGTCCGATGGTGAAAGGGCCGCCGGTGCCGTCGTTCTTCGGCTGGTAGAGGTCGTGCGGGTACCACCAGGGGTTGAGGCGAAGGGAGACGAGTTCGCGGCTAGTCTCTTGTCCGGCGACGAGCGTGACCTTGACCTTGGTGTAGGCGTATTCGCGGAGTTCGACGCGGGTGTTATCTTTTTCGCTGAGCACCTTCACACTGACGGCCTTGTCTTCGGGCGGGTTGTAATACTGGTCGGCCGGGAACTTGGGGTCTTCGCCTTCCTGCTGGCCGGGAATCTTGGCAAGTCGGCCCTGCAGCCAGGCGTTGGCGGCGAAGGAGAGCAGTTTGTCCTTCTGCGGGTTGTCGAGCCAGCGATCGCCGCTCTGGCCGTCGAGCCAGCCGGTGAGCTGCTGCGTCTTGCTGTCGAAGGTCATCGCGAAGGTCTGCCAGGACTTGGCGAGGACTTCGGGCGGAGCGTCGTGCGGCACCTTCGGTGACTGCGCCGCGGAGTTGCACTTGTGCAGCGCGTATTTGTTCGTGAAGGAGCTCGCGCCGTTCTCGGAGACGTGGCCGCAGGCGGCGCCTTCCTTGTTCAGACCGGCGAAGAGGGCGTATTGGCGCTGACCGCGTTCGACCTTGGCGATAGTCTCGGTGGTCTTCTCTTTTAGGTCGGTGCCTTCGTGCCAGATGCCGGCGAGGGCGTGGTTGCCGCTTTCGCGGATGGCCCAGACGACGATCGTGACGGCCTTGCCGGCGCCCTTGATGTCGAGCGGCGAGTCATGCAGGCGGGCGCGCGGCACGTAGAGCAGGGGACGGAAATCCGGATTCGTCTCGGCCTTGATGCGGATCGCCTGACCGAACGGGCCCGAGCCGAGGAGGGGGAAGTCATCATACGTGGCGGCGGGGCCGGCGTTCCAGAGGTCTTTGACGTAATTGCCGGCATCGAGGGCGTAGTCATTGGTCGCTCCGGCCGGCACGTGGGCCGTGAAGCGTTTGCCGGGAGCTTCCCGCTTGGTGAAGTCCCAGAAGGCCACCAAGCCAGGAGTGTTCGTCACCGTCATGATACGGTCCTGGACGGAGTCAGCGGCGGGGAGCGCGATCGAGGTGAGGAGGAGCGAGGCGATATGACGAACCATGCATGAGATAAAGCGACCCTCTGCTGAATCGCAAAGGTCGATTTCGTCCTTCACCGAAGAGAACCGGTTGCCTTAGCTCAGGATATCTTTGATCACGTGCCCATGCACGTCCGTGAGGCGGCGGTCGGCGCCGTTGTGGCGGAAGGTCAGCTTCTCGTGGTCGAGGCCGAGGAGGTGCAGGACGGTGGCGTGGATGTCGTAGCCTTGGGTGAAGCGTTTGCGATCGGCGGGCTTGTAGCCCCATTCGTCGCTCTGGCCGTGGGTGACGCCGCCCTTGATGCCGCCGCCGGCGAGCCAGTTGGTGAAGACGAAGGGATTGTGGTCGCGCCCCTTGCCGCCCTGGGCGCAGGGCATGCGGCCGAACTCGGTGGTCCAGAGGATGAGGGTGTCCTCGAACATGCCCCGGTCCTTGAGGTCTTGGATGAGCGCCGCGGTGCCCTTGGCCATGCCGAGGGAAAGCGGGGCGTGGTCGCGGGCGATGTCCTCGTGCGAATCCCAGTTCCGACGGGGAAAGCCGTTGTCGTTCCCGGACCAGATCTGCACGAAGCGGACGCCGCGCTCGAGCAGGCGTCGGGCGGTCAGGCACTTGCGCCCGAAGGCGTCCTGCTCTTCGGCGACGTTGATCTCTTTCGGCCAGACCTTGGTCGAGTTATCGATGCCATAGCGGGCCAGCGTCTTCTCGGACTCCCTGGACAGGTCGAGCGCTTCGGGGGCGGCGAGCTGCATCTTGGCGGCGAGCTCGTAGCTGCGGATGCGGGCTTCGAGCCGCGGGTCTCCCGGTCGCGAATCCGCGTGGGCCCGGTTGAGCTTGTCGAGGAGTGCGAGTCCGGCGGTCTCGCCCGAGGGCGTGATGTAATCCGCGGGCGGCGGGGCAAGGTTGTCGATCGGCTTCGGAGCGTTGACGCGCACCTGGGTGGCCTGGTTCTGGCCGGGGAGGAAGGCGGAGTCCCAGTTCTTCTGGCCGTTGGACGGCAGACCGCGGATGTCGGGCAGGACCACGAAGGTCGGCAGGTTGTCGTTGAGCGAGCCGAGGCCGTAACTCACCCAGGCGCCCATGCTCGGATAGCCCGGGATCAGGAAGCCGGTGGACTGCAGCAAGGTGGCCTGGCTGTGCACGCCGGAGCGGCCGACGATGTCATGCACGAAGGCGATGTCATCCGCGACGTCTCCGAGAGGCGCGACGATGTCGCTGAGCATCTTGCCCGATTGGCCATAGCGCTTGAACTTCCAGGGCGACGCGAAGGTCGAGCCGGGGCTGCTCTGGAACAGCTCGACCGCTTCGCCCGGGTCCCACTTTTCGCCGTGCTTCTTCTCAAGCAGCGGCTTGTGGTCCCACATGTCGACATGGCTGGCGGCGCCGGCCATGAAGAGCTGGACGACGCGTTTGGCCTTGGCCGGCGCGTGGAGGATGCCGCTGGTGGGCGTGGCGCCGAGGAGTCTTTCGTGTCCGAGCAGGCTGGCGAGGGCGATGCCGCCGAGGCCGCCGCCGGAGGTGAACAGGAAGTCACGACGGTTCATGGCGGTGACGCCGGACTGACGATGGTAAGGGGAGTCGTTCATGGTCAGTCGACGAAGTTGAACTCGTTCAGGTTGAAGATCAGCCGGCAGAGGTTCGCCAGACCGTGTTCGGTTAAGTAGCCCGACATGGCCTTGGTTTCGTCCGCCGATGGCGGACGGCTGAGCGCCAGTCGGAAAGCCAGGTCGATCTGGGCGGCCGGGGTGGAGGCGTCTTTGGAGACGCGGGCGGCGAAGTGCCTGGCCATCGCGACCGTCAGGCGGTTGTTGCGCATCGCCAGGGCCTGCAAGGCGTTGACGGTCTCATTGCGGCTGGCGACCGACATCGAGGGGTCGGCGCAGTCCAAGACGGTCAGGAAGGGTTGCGGTTGGGAGCGGACGATGAAGCGGTAGACCGAGCGGCGGTGGGACTTCGGGTCCTCGACGTCGTGCTGGTCATACTCATAGTGCGGCGAGTGCTGGGGCTTCTCGATGATGAAGTCCTGGAAGCCAGGGCCGCCCATCGTGAGGTCGAGCTTGCCCGCGACCGCGAGCACGGAGTCGCTGACCGCCTCGGCCTCGAGCTTGCGACGGTTCATCCGCCAGAGGAGGGCGTTGCTCGTGTCGATCTTCTCATTGGCGGGATTCCCGAGGGAGGACTGGCGGTAGGTCGCGCTCGTGACGATGAGACGGTGGAGCTTCTTGAGCGACTGGCCGCCGTCGCGGAAATCGACCGCCAGCCAATCGAGCAGCTCGGGATGGGTGGGCTGGCTGCCCATGCGACCGAAATCGTTCGGCGTATCGCTCAGTCCGCGGCCGAAATGGTAATGCCAGACGCGGTTCACGATGACGCGCCAGGTGAGCGGATTGCGGTCATCGGTGATCCATCTGGCCAGGGCGACGCGACGGGCGCCTTCGGGGGCGTCTTTGGGCAGGTCGAACTGGGAAGTCAGTTCCTTGGCGAAAGGCAGGGCGCCGGGGCCGACTTCCTTGTCGGGGCTGCTGACGTCGCCGCGTTTCAGCACGAAGATCGGCCGGGGCTTGCCGCCGTTGGCGCCGGTACCGGCGAAGGCGCCGGCGCCTTTATGAATCGTACCCACGTAGGCGACCTGCGGGGCGGGCAGCGCGGAGAGTTCCTTGGCGACCTTGGCGCGGGCGGCGGTGAGCCCGTCCAGTTTCCGGGCGGCCGCGGGATCCGTCTTGAGCGCGCCCTTGCGGATCTCGGCGCGTTCGCGTTCCAGGAGGGCGATGCGGGCGTCGTCGCGTTCGGACTTCGGGCCGTAGAAATAACCATCGGTCAGATTGAGTCGACCCCAGCGCGGACCGGCTTCGATGCTGTCGAGCGACGTCACGTTCGCTCCCAGGGCGACGTTGCGCCCTTTGGGGTCGATGGCCTGCAGTTCCGCGAGGGCCAGGATGTAGTCGTTCTTACGTAGGGCCAGCTTGGTGGCCGTCACGCGCAGGTAGCGGCCCTTCAGCTTGGCCAGGGGGAAGCGCTGCGGCTTCACGCCGGGATTGGGGACGTCGGCGCCGGTGAGATCGGTGATGACGGTGACCCCTTGGGCGAATTTGGCATCATCGGACAGTTCGACCTTGTAGCGGACCGGGAAGCCGAAGCCGGCGCCGATATTGTTAAAGGTATCGTGGCAGCCCGTCAGGATGACCTCGGTGAGCTCGCGGGCGACGCCGAGGTCGACCTGCACCCACTTGGTGGCGAGCTGGTCTTTCGAGATGGCGCCATGGTAGCCGAATTCCGGACGTTCGACGGCGGCGGTCCCTTGCTTGAGTTCGTCGATGATCTTGCCGATGAGCGTAACCCGGCGTGAGTCGGTCGAGGCGGACTTGTCGTTCAGCGCCTTGATCTCGCCGTCGAGCCGCGTGCGTTCGGCGAGCGATGCCGTGCGTCGCTTGGCGACCTCCGGGTCCGTGTCGAAGGTCTTGTCGGCCCGGTCGAGGGCGGCGAAGACGGCCTGCAGGCGATAGTAATCCTCCTGCTTGATCGGGTCGAACTTATGGTGGTGACAGCGGGCGCATTGGGAGGTCGTCGCGAGGAAGGCCCCGGTCGTATTCGAGACCATGTCGTCACGGTCGAGGGCGCGGGCGATTTTGCCGTCGAGCTTGGTCTCGGGGAGTTCGGCATGGCCGATGAAGTCCCAGGGGCCGGCCGAGATGAAACCTTGGGCGATGTGCCCGTCGGCCGACTGCGGGTAGAGCGTGTCACCCGCCAGCTGTTCTTCGACGAAGCGGGCGTAGGGCTTGTCCTCGTTGAAGGCGCGGATGACATAATCGCGATACGGCCAGGCGTTGGGCCGGAGCTTGTCCTTGTCGTAGCCGTGGGTGTCGCCGTAGTGGACCACGTCAAGCCAGTGACGGCCCCAGCGTTCCCCGTACCGAGGCGAAGCCAGCAGGCGGTCGGCGGCGCGGCCGATGGCGGCGGGCAGGTCTTGGGCGGCATCCTTCTCGAAAGCCGCGAGTTCCTCGGCGGTGGGCGGCAGGCCGATCAGGTCGAAGTTGAGGCGCCGTAGGATCGTGCGGGCGTCGGCGGTGCCGGAGGGCTGCAGGTTCTTCTCCTTGAGCTTGGCCAGGATGAAGCGGTCGATCGGATGGGCGTCGTCGCCGGAGGGCAGGGAGGGCTTGCTGAGTGGCTTGAGCGACCACCAGTCCAGCGGGTCTGCCTTCTTGGGGGAGGCGGATTCCGGCCAGACCGCGCCTTCTGCAATCCAGCGCTTGAGCGTAGCGACCTCGGCGGCACTCAGCCTTTCGCCCTTGGGCGGCATGCGTGTGTCGCGGTCATCGGTCGTCACGAACTTCAGGAGCGGGCTTTCGGTCGGCTTGCCCGGCAGGATGTTGGGGGCGTGGCTCTCGCCGCCGTGCAGGGCGACCTCGCGGTCATCGAGTCGGAAGTCGCTCTTCTGCTTCTTCGGCCCGTGGCATTCCACGCAGTGTTTCTCGAAGATCGGCTTCACCTCCGACTCGAACGAGACCGCGGCACAGAGGGCTGTCGAGGTTAGCAGCAGGGGCGTTATAAGGCGGATCCGCATGGTTTATTTCGCCCAGCGCAGGTTGAAGAGGATGTGGTTCATCATCGATTGCGAAGCCTCGGACGGCGTGCCTTTCGCCAAGGCTCGGAGCAGATGCCGATGCGCCGTGATGGTTTCCTGCTCCGGGATGAAGTCGTCGTCCTTCTGACGACGGTAGATCTCGACGAGGTGCGCCTCCCATTGCCAGCGCAAGGGTTCCCAGAGTTGCCGCAGCCGGTCGTTGCCGCTGCGGGCCACGACGTACTGATGAAGGTCGATGTCCAGCCTCGAGAGCTCGGCGAGCGAACCTGCGTTAGTTTGTTTCTCGATGTTCCGGGTCACGAACTCGGTGTCGGCGTCCTTCCAGTTCCGGTTGGCGAGGCCGGCGGCCATGCTTTCGAGCGCGGCGCGGGCTTCCATGATCTCGCGGAGGTCTTTGGCCGCGATGGTACGAACCCGGGTCCGGCCGGTCTTTTCGAAAGTGACCAGGCCTTCCCGCTCCAGGGCGATGAGGGCCTCGCGGATGGGGGCGCGGCTCGTCTGGTAATGCTCGGCGAGGACGGGTTCGGCCAGAGCGGAGCCTTGGGGGAAGCGGCCGCAGACGATCTCCTTGCGGAGACGCAGGTGCACGGTGGTCGCGCGATTACTCCGTGGGGCACGGGGGCGTCGCTGGGCTTGGGGTGAGGCCATAGGCTTAAGTGTCGACACTTTTAGAGCCGTCAAGTTCCCAAGGGTGAATGGGGGAGGACCTTACTTCGGCTTCTGGAGGGTCGCGATAAACTCGTCGAGGCTCAGCGTGCCGTCCTGATTGAGATCCCGGGACTTAAAGCGCTCCCGCGCGACCTGCTTGTCGTTCATGGATGCCTGGAACTCCTCGTAGGTGATCTTGCCGTCATGGTCGGCGTCGCGTTCCTTGAAACGGGCGACCCTCGGATCGGCTTCGGCGGCATTCGGGGTCGCCGCGGCCGCCTTCTTGCCCGACTTGCCTTTCCTGGCGCCCTCTCCGCCGGGCCCGGGCTCGCCCTGCCGGGCGAAGTAGGCGTCGCGAGAGCCCTGATGGGCGTCGAGCAGGGCCTTGAGTCTGGCATGGGAGGTTCTGGCTTCGGCGGAGCGGCCTGATTCCTGCAGCGGCGACTTCTCGCGGTCGTCGGCCACGGTGTCGAAGAAGCGTCCGTCGGCGTAGAGCTTGAAACGGGCGTCGTGGGCGAACTCGTATTTGGCGGCGTCGCCGCCGTCGGGGTTATACCAGACGTAGAGGGCGTCCTTCGGATCGCCCTTCTCGCCGCGGACCTGGGGCAGGAAGCTGCGCCCTTCGACCTTGAGCCCAGGGGGGACGGGCACCCGGGCCGCCTCGCAGATCGTCGGGAGGATGTCGGCGGCTTCGAGCATGTCGGCGCAGACCCGACCGGACGCCGCGTGGCCGGGCCAGCTGATGATGCCCGGCACGTGCGTGCCCCAGACGGTGCTGGTTCCTTTGCCGCCGATCACGTCGCGCCCCTTGAAGCGCGAGGGCGTGCCTGCGCCGGTGCCGTTGTCGCCCATGATGACGATGAGCGTGTTCTCGCGCAGCTTCAGCTCCTCGAGTTTCGCCACGACCTTCCCGATCATCTTGTCCGTATAGGCCACCATGTCCGGGAAGTGGCGGATTTCCTTCGTGCCATCGACGGACTTCGCCGTCCGGTAATCCGAGCTGTCCGGCGTCGCATCATAAGGCGAGTGCGTGAGCATCATCGGGTAGTACAGGAAGAAAGGCTGGTCCTTCTTGCGGGCGATGAAGTCGAGGGCGTAGTCGTTGACGAGGTCGGGGCCGTACTCGTCCATCCGGTAGTCGACCTCCTTGCCGTTGATCTCGAGGCCCGGGTTGCGGTAGCGGCCGGGACGGCGCACGAGCTGCCATAGGCAGTGCTCCTGGAAGCCGAAGAGGCCGGGTCCTTCGAGGCCGTTGCCGAGCTGCCATTTTCCGACCACGCAGGTGGCGTAGCCGGCCGCCTTGAAGATGTTTCCGAAGGTCTGTTGCTTCGGGTCGAGATGGCCGAAATGGGTGTAGTTCCGCTTGTTGCCCTGGCCGGTCATGAGGGCCACGCGAGTCGGCGTGCACAGCGGTTGCGCGTGGAGTTGGTCGAGCCGCACGCCGGTCGCCGCGAGCTTGTCCATCACGGGAGTGCGGTAACTTTCGCCGCCGTTGGCCGTGACGCATTCGTAACCGAAGTCGTCGATCAGGATGAGGACCACGTTCGTCCTGGCCGGCGCGGAGGACCACGTCAGCAGGGAAAATGCCAGGAGCAGGAAAGACGGTCGCATGGTAGGTTCCGGGAGCGTCAGCCTGCTCCTGCGCGCAGGTTCCGTCAACTTTTGCCCTCAGGGCTTGAGCGCCTTGCGGGGCTCGATCTTGGCGGGGGCCATCACCTTGGGGCGAGGGTCGTGCCAGCGGGCTCGTGGGGCGGGGGCCTTGGCGTCGAGCCAGGCGCCGAGGCGGAGGCGGAGTTCGGCGACCGAGCGGGCGGCGCCGACGCCGAAGGCCGAGCTGCCGGCGTCGTCGGCATAGGTCTTGATCGTCCCGGCACGCAGGCCGGGCAAGGCGAGCACGGCGGCGCCGACGGCATCACGATCCTGGCCGGAGGCCTGCGAGTAGATGGTCAGGTATTCGGCGAGCTGCTGGCCGGCGCGGAAGGCCTTGAGGCGCAGGCTCGGGAGCGGTCCATCGGGTCCGGGGTAGAGCACCGCGAGTTCGTCGGGCTTGGTCAGCGAATCTTTGTCGCCGATCGTCTGCCACGGCACGACGCCGTCGGCCCCGAGCGCCCAGGTCTCGGCGCACCAGGCGACGTTGATGACGAGCGGTTGGCCGAGTTTGCTCGCGGCGCCATACATGTAGGTCAGCTTGCCGTCGCGTCGGTTGCGACCGATGACGCGGGCGGGGTATTCGCGGAGCACTCCGGCGACGACGTCGACGTTCGAGACGCCGTCGAGCAGGTCGCGCTGCCATTCCGGACGCGAGATATCCATGCGATAGGCGGTGCGCACGTCCTTGTAGGGCGCCACGGCCTGCCAGAATTCCTGACCGAAACGGCGGATGGCCCAGAAGTCCTGCGTATGCTGGGGTTCGTCGAAGATCCACGGAGCCGAGCAGGCCTTCCAGTTGCCGGGCTGGCCGTTCTTGCCGTTCTTGAAGTAGACTTTGTTGTTCAGGTAGAACTCGAACATCGTCTCCTTCCAGCCGCGTTCGGCGAAATGCTTGGCGAAGCCATCGGCGGCGTTGCGGAAGCCCTGCCAGTAAGCAGGATCATAAGCATCTTCGATCCAATAGCCGCCCTTGAAGTGCTGCTCATGGTTCATCGGCCAGTTTTCATTGAGCGGGAGATACAGGGCTTCGGTCGGCACGGCGCCGCGGGGGAGGTCGGCGAAGGCCGAGCCATCCAGGAGCGGACCGAAGCGATCGTCCCATTCTTTCCAATCGAAGCTGCCATCAGGGCGGAGCTTCGGGGCGGCGCTGACTCGGCCGGTCCAGCCGTAGGGCAGCATGTTGAGCGTCAGGCGATGCTCGTGCGCCAGGCGGAACCAATCACGCGGAGTGTCATGCAGTCCGTAGCCGTTCATCTGGGCGATGAACGAGAGCTGGTCGGGCAGGGTGAAGTTCCAGACGTGGATGAAGAACGGCACGTCCTGGCCCTCAACGTGCAACAGTCCGCGGTGTTCGCCGGGCTTGGCGTCCTTGGGGATCTGGAATTCGAGGAGACGCCCGTTCGGCGAGGCTTTGAGCGGGTCGACATGCGCGCCGACCTTCGGCAGGTCGTAGCGACGATGAGGCAGGTCGATGGTGACCTTGGCGGGAGGACTCGGAAGCAGCATCGTGACCGCCTCGCCTTTCGCGGCGAAGAGGCGCAGGCCCGGGATCGGCAGGCCGAGGGCGTCGGTCGCGGTCACGGAAGTCTCGGCGGGAGGGAGCTTCGGCACCGCGGGCAAGGTCACCGGGGCTTGCGGAGCCTGATAAGCATCGGCCTTGGCCTGCGGGGCGGGAGCGGCGGGGCCGTCTTCGAGCCAGAGCGTGAAGTAGGGCGCCGACTTACGATTGCTGTCCTTGCTGGCGACGTAGCGGTTCGGGAAGAGCGTGTAGGTGAACTTATCTCCGTCGCGCTGATACTCGCTGCCGACGTCATCCATCACCAGGAAGCCATGGCTGCGGCCATCTATGCGGGCCTGGACGACCGCAGGGTCGATCGGGATGGCCTGCCAGCGGTTCGCGTCGGGCGGGGTCGGGTCGCCGAAACCCCAGATCGAGCCGCCGAGTCCGAGCGAGACCGCGGTGATGTCCTTGCCGTCGCCGTTCCAGCGCTGTTCGCCGTTGCGCGCCCAGCGGAAGCTCGTGGCGCCGGGTTCCTTGGCGTAGTTCGAACCTTTGCCTTCGACCCATTCCTGGGTGATCGTCGAGACGGTCGTGCGGCCGAGGGGGAAGGCGGCTTCGAGTTTCACGTTCAAGGTCGCCCGGATGACGCGACGGCCCTTGAGCTTGGCCGGATCGAAATCGATGAGGAAGAACTCCTGCGTGCCTTTGAGCTTCAGTTTCGAGGCGCCGCCGTTGTTGCCTTCCTGTTCGGAAGGGAAGGAGGAAATCCAGGCATCACGAGAGACCTCGACGCGGAGCGGAGTCGCCGCCGGCGCCGGGCAAGAAAGGAGCATGACGGCGAGGAGGCCGGAGGTCAGGCCAGGGGTGAGCATGGTCGGAATCAAGAACCGCACCGACGGCTTTCCACCTTAATCCGCAGGTTACTTGGCCGGGATGAAGCCGGCTGGCCGCCGCTCGTCGCCGCTGGCACCCGTGAGTTTGTCTCCCAAGGCGCGTCGGACAGGGGCGGCCAGGGCGGACAGACGTGCGACGACTTCAGGGTTCTGCGCGGACAGGTCCCGCGTTTCGCCCGGATCGGCGGTCAGGTCGAACAGCGCCTGCGGCTGGCGCAGCACTTTCTGCCCGTGGCGGCTGGCGATGGCGTCCATCGACGAATCCTTGATTGGCAGGGGCTCGTAGGTGCCGAAGCCCGAAGGTTTGCCGCCTTTGCCGGGCGCGCCGCGATTGGTGAGATAGGGGTGGTCGAAATGGAGTTTCCAGCGTCCGGCGCGGACCGCATGCAGTTCTTCACCCGCGTAATAGAACAAGGCCTCATGAGGTGAGGTCTCGTCGGTTCCGCGCAGCAGCGGGAGCGAGGTTCTTCCGTCGATCCGGAGCGTCGACGGCTTCCCGCCGACGATCTCGGTCAGCGTCGGCAGCAGGTCGATGGACATGAACGGCGTCGCGCTGACGCGTCCGGCGGGCACCCGGCCGGGCCAGCGCACGATGAGCGGCGAGCGCATGCCGCCTTCGAAGCAGGTCAGCTTCCCCTCGCGCAGCGGGGCGTTGGAGCCGGCGTGTTCGCCGTAGCTGGTCCAGGCGCCGTTGTCGGAGAAGAAGATGACCAAGGTGTCTTGTTCGAGGCCGGCGGAGCGCAGTTTCGCCAGCAAGGTCCCGATGGCCTCGTCGAGTTCTTCGACCACGTCGCCATAGAGCCCGCGGGCGGAGCGGCCTTTGAATTTCTCGGAAGCGAAGATCGGCACATGCGGCATAACGTGAGGCAGGTACAGGAAGAACGGGCGGTCCTTGTGTCGCTCGATGAAGTCGACGCCTTTCGCCGTGAAGCGCGCGGTGAACGTCGACTGGTCGGGGTCGAGTTCGGCGACCTTTTCTCCGTCGAGCAGCGGCAGCGGGGGCATCTCCGGCGCCAAGGTCGGGTGATATTTCGAATTATCGTTGGAGTAGGGCAGGCCGAAGAATTCATCGAAGCCTTGGCGAGGGGCCGAGAGTTCCGGGACCGTGCCGAGATGCCACTTGCCGAAGCAGGCGGTCGCGTAGCCGCGCTCCTTGAGCATCTTCGGGAGCGTCCATTCGGCCGGGCTCAGTCCGAAGCGGCTCGTATGGTTGAGGGCCCCCTGCATGCCGACACGGTTCGGATAGCAGCCGGTCAGCAGGGCGGCGCGGCTGGCGGTGCAGACGGCTTGGGCCACGTAGAAGTCCGTGAAACGGCTCCCTTGGGCCGCCAGTCGGTCAAGGTGGGGGGTGCGGATGTCTTTGGCTCCGAAGCAGCTCAGGTCGCCATAACCCAGGTCATCCACCAGGATCAGGACGATGTTGGGTCTGGCCGGGTCGGCGAACGTAAGGCTGGCCGAGATAAGTCCTAGGCAGCAGAGCAGGCGGCGAAGCATGGTCGGGAAGGGGGGTGGGGTGGAGAAAAGGCTGGGGTAAAAGGGGAAAGAGAACAAAGAGGGATTTTATACTTTACATCATTACCAAAGAACTAATGTTTATTTCACACCTCCCTATGCGCACCCAACTCTCACTCGCTCTTTTGCTCACCGCCTCCGCCGCCCTGGCGACCGACGGCTACTTTGATCACGGCTACGGGGTCAAGGCCAAGGGCCTCGGCGGGGCCGGCGTGGCCTTCGCGCAGGACTCTCTGGCTTCGGCCACCAACCCGGCGGGTCTGGTCGACGTAGCCGACAGTCACCAAGTCGGCCTGACCTGGTTCTCTCCCGATCGTAGCGTCACCGCCGCCGGCAACACCTCCGACGGCAACGAGGACGGCAGTTTCTACATCCCTGATTTCGGTTACAAGACCACCCTCTCCAATGGCGTCGCCTACGGCCTCGCCATCTTCGGCAACGGCGGGATGAACACCGGCTACCAGGCTCCGCTGTTCGATACGCCTGCCCCCGGTACTCCTTCGAACACCTCGATGGACATGTCGCAGCTCTTCATCGCGCCGACCTGGTCGTGGCGCGTCGACGGCGGGCATGCCTTCGGTGTCTCCGCGATCCTGGCCGGCCAGCGCTTCAAGGCGACCGGCCTCGAAGAATTCGGCATCGCCAACGCCGGCTATGACACCTCCTTCGGCGGCGGCGCCCGTCTGGGCTGGACCTGGCAGGCCAACCAGTCGCTCAAGGTCGGCGCGACCTATCAGTCTCGTCTGTGGATGAGCAAGTTCGACAAGTATGCCGGCCTCTTCGCCGAGCGCGGCGGCTTTGACATTCCTTCCAACTATGCGGTGGGTTTCGCCTACAAGGTCGATTCTGCGCTCACCTGGGCCTTCGACGTCGAGCGCATCCATTACAGCGAGGTGAACTCGGTCGGCAATCCCGGCTCCTCGCCGGGCAACCTCGGTGACGCCGACGGCCCCGGCTTCGGCTGGAAGGACGTCACGGTCATCAAGACCGGCCTCGCCTACGAGGTTTCGCCGACCCTGCTCGTGCGTCTCGGCTACAACCACACCACGCAGCCGATCGGTTCGTCGGAAGTCTACTTCAACCAGCTCGCCCCCGGCGTCGTCCGTCATCACGCCACGCTTGGCGCGACCTGGCAGGCCACGCCCTCGACCGAGGTCTCGTTCTTCTACGCCCATGCGTTCAATGAGACGGTCTCGGGCAATCCGGGTTTCCCGCTTTCCCTCCGCATGGATCAGGACTCCTTCGGCTTCAGCCTGAACTGGAAGCACTGAGCCGGCTCAGATCCGTTCGAGCTTGAGCGGATAGGTCCGACCGGACGCGAACTGCGCGACGACCAGCGAACCATCGGGGTTCGCCAGGACGTCGTGCGGGTGCGTGAAGACCTCGGCGGTGTGACGCATCGTCCGGAGCTTGCCGGCGTCGTCGTATTCGGGCGCCGAACCGGCGATGTTCGAGACCACGCGGAGGTTCCGGTCCAGGATCGAAAGGAAGCCGCGGCTGTTCCGATCCTTGGGCCAGTTGTCGGCCAGGTGCGCGACGACGTAGTGCCGTCCGAAACGGCGGATCTGACGCGGGTTGCCGCCGGGTAGGTCGGCCTGGCCGAGCTTCTTCCCGTCGAGGTCGAGTCGCAGGAGATGCTGCTGGTCGCTCATCGCGATGAGCATCGTCTCCGCGCTGTCGACCTCCGGGCGCGGGTCGGTGTCGATCATGCCGCCGTGCGGGCCCCAGTGGACGATGCCGCCTTCCGGACCGCCGAGCAGGCGCTTGAACGAACCGTCGGCGGCGTAGTCCAGGACGTAGTCCTTGCCGTAACCATCGAGGACGTAGAAGCCGCCGTCCGCCCGATGCAACGTCCAGGAAGGACGATAATCCGACTCCTTGGCGTATTTGCCCGTACCGGCGGGGAGTCGCCATTCGCCCAGCGCTTCGCCGGCGAGGGAGAGTTTCGTGACCGTGTGGAGGTTGAGGTCGGTGACGAAGAGGGCTTCGGACTTCGGGGTGCGGACGAGCGAGAGTCCGTGCGCACCGGGGAACTTGGGTCCGATCCATTTGTGCGCCAGCTTGCCGCGTTCGTCGTAGACGATGACGTTGTTGGCGACGTGGTTGGTCAGCAGCACGATGTGCCCGTCGGCCGTGCGGGCCAGGCCGTGGCAGTCGTTGACCGGCGTCCGCGCGTCGAGCACGCCCCAGCCGGGGACGATGCGATACTTGAAATCTCCTTGGCCGAGGACCTCTGGTGAAGAAGCCTGGGCGAAGGTCCGACCGACCGCGCCATACCAAGCCCCGGCGAGGAGGGCGTTCTTGAGGAGGGCGCGGCGGCTAAGTGTCACGGCTTACTTCTTCAGGACGCGCAGGCGGTGGTTCTCGGAATCGCCGACGAAGACAGTGCCATCCGCGTCGACCCAGATGCCGTGCGGACGGGCGAGGCCGCACTTGAGCGGGTCGCCGTCGGGGCCGTCATGCTTCTGGCCGGTGCCGATCATCAGTTCGAGGTTGCCGGTCTTGGCGTCGACCATGCGGATGGAGTGCGATTCGGTGTCGACCAGCCAGGCGTTGCCGGCGGCGTCGATGGCGACGCCCTTCGGGCCGCTGAGGGTGGCGAGCTTGGCGGGGCCGCCGTTGCCGGTGAAGCCCTTCTTGCCGTTGCCGGCGATGTGCGTGATCTTGTCGGCCTTGAGGTCCAGCTTGAAGACCTGGTTGCCCTCGCGGGTGCAGACCCAGAGGTTGCCGGCGGCATCGAAGTCGATCGAGCGCGGGCCCTTCAGGGGCGTGCCTTTCACCGGGGCGCCGTCAGGAGTGACGCCGGGCTTGCCCGTGCCGGCGATGGTCGTGATGACCTTGGTCTTCATGTCGACCTTGCGGATGACGTTGTTGCCGATGTCGCAGATGAAGAGATCGCCGCGCGCATCGAACTGGATGCTGTGCGGCTGCTTCAGCTGGGCCTGGTCGGCGGGACCGCCGTCGCCGGCGTAGCCCGGCTTGCCCGTGCCGACGACCGTCGTGATGATGCCCGTCTTCACGTCGATCTTGCGGACCGCGTGGTTCTGCATGTCCACGATGAAGAGGTTGCCGCGCTTCGGTCCGAAACGGAGTTCGTGGGGAAGGTTGAACGTGGCCGCGGTGGCGGGGCCGCCGTCGCCGGAATAGCCGGCCTTGCCCGTCCCGGCGATCAGCGTGATCTTGCCGTCCTTGTCGACGCGACGGATGCGCTGGCCGGTGTATTCGCAATACCAGATGGCTCCGTCGGGGCCGCGCACGACCCCGAACGGGTTGTCCATCATGGCGGACGTGGCCGGACCGCCGTCACCGGAGTAACCCTTTTGGCCGTTGCCGGCGAAGGTCGAGACCGAGGCGGCGGAAAGGGAAGCCGCGGCGAGCAGGGCGGCGGTCAGGAGGAGGGAGCGCATGGGACTTGGGGGTTGGGTGTGATTAGGTGCAAAGGTGCAAAAGTGCAAAGGTGGTTTTAGGGCTAGAGCCAGGGCTGGAGCTAGTGGAAGCGCTGAATGGGTTTAAACGTTCCTTGTTCTTGGTTCATTGTTTGGTGTGCAGGCCAAAGTGAGCAGCCGGGTTCCCGGTTTCCCTTAGAGTCTGTGTTGCTGGCCCTAGCCCAAGCCCTGGCCCTAGCCCTAACTCGGCTTACTTCCCAAATCCTTCGCCGGCGGTCTTGGATTTGACGAGATAGGCGCCGGTGCGGGCGGTGATGAAGAGCATGGTGCCGTCGGCTCCGCCGAACTTCATGTTCGAGGGGCTTTCGGGGACGGGGATGAGGCCGATCTGGTTGGCGTCCGCGTCATGGATGGCGAGGCCTTCCTTGGCGGTGGTGTAGAGACGTCCGCGGGCATCCACGGCGAGGCCGTCGCTGCCGACCTTGGCCGCGACCTTGGGGTCGGAGAGCGTGCCGTCGGCGTTGATCTTGGCGGTCTTGCAGACGGCGCCGTCGGTCCACCAGATCTGCTTGCCGTCGGAGGTGCCGACGACGCCGTTGGGCGCTTCGACGCCCACGGCCTTGCCGACGTTGGTCACCGACTTGCCGTCGGCGGAGATGCGGCAGAGCGTGCCGTTGAGGACGTCCTCCGGGACGCCGTCCTTCTTGGCCTTGGCCGGACGGAGCTTCGGGAGCGTGAAGTAGATGTCACCATTCGGGGCGAGCCAGAGGTCGTTCGGCGCGTTGAGTTTCTGGCCGGCGACGTTGTCGGCGAGGATGGTCTCGGTGCCGTCCTGGGCGCGGCGCACGATCGCGCGCTTGTCGATCTCGCAGAAGATCAGGCGGCCCTGCGGGTCGACGACGATCCCGTTGGAGCGGGACTTGCGGTCGACGAAGAGCTTGCTGCCACCCTCGGCCGTCCAGCGCTGGATGTTGTTGCTCGGGATGTCCGAGAAATAAAACGCCTTCTCCTGCGGATGCCACGCCGGACCTTCGGTGAACTTATAACCCTCGCCGACCTTCTGGGCCGGGCCGTGCGTGAAGACTTCGGCGGCGGAGGCGAACGAGGCGGAGAGCAGGGCGGCGGTCAGGAGGAGGGAGCGCATGGGAGGGTAGGGGTAGGCTTTGCATAGGTGCAAAGGTGCAAAAGTGCAAAGGTGAACGCGTGCGAAGCACGCGAGGGGGCATGTGGGCAAGGTGACACGTGGGCGAGGGGTAGGGTCGGGACCGCGTCACGACATAGCGGAATCGTGCCCCTCAGGTGGCGGGTGGCGGCCCCGGGTGGCCGGTGACGGAAAGCAATTTCAGGTCTCGGGTCCCGGCCGTCAGCCCCAGGTTCAGGTTCGGGTCCCGTACCCGTTCCCGAAAACCCGTACCTGATACCCGCCGGCCGAGACCAGGGACCTGAGATGATTCTAACCGCTAACCGCCAGCCGCCGTAACCTTTGTCGTCACGCGACAATCTCGCGGACGACGCTGCCATGCACATCCGTCAGACGGAAATCACGTCCGCCGAAACGGTACGTGAGCTTCTCGTGGTCGATGCCGAGCTGGTGCAGGATGGTCGCCCAGAAATCATAGACGGTGAGCGGCTTGTCCACGGCGTAGTATCCGAGTTCGTCGGTCGCGCCGAAGACGGTGCCGGGCTTGAAGCCGCCGCCGGCCACCCAGAGGCTGAAGCCGTAGGGGTTGTGGTCACGTCCGTCGCTGCCCTGCGAGAACGGCGTGCGCCCGAATTCGCCGGAGAAGATGACGATCGTGCTGTCGAGCAGTCCGCGCTGCTTGAGGTCCTTGAGCAAGGCCGCGATGGGTTGGTCGACCTGATGGGCCATCATGCCGTGGCCTTTGACGATGGCGCCATGGTGGTCCCACGGGTTGGCCGCGTTGCCGCCGCCGATATTGCCGGAGAGGCAGCTGAGTTCGACGAAGCGGACGCCCTTTTCGACGAGACGTCGGGCGAGCAAGGCCTGGCGGGCGTAACCGGCGGTGAGCTTGTCGGGTGAGTCGATGCCGTACATCGCCTTGGTGGCCGCGGATTCGCCGCTGAGGTCGCAGATCTCGGGCACGGCGGCCTGCATGCGATAGGCGGTCTCGTAATTACGGATGGCCGCTTCGACCTGCGGCTCGCGGGTGGCCTCCGCGAAGGCCTTGTCGACTTCGTTGATGAAGCCGAGCCGTCGACGCTGGGCGGCGTCGGCTTCGCCGGGCTTGATATTCGCGAGGGGCAGGGCGCCGTCGGCCTTGATGATCGAGGCCTGATGCTGGCCGGGGAGGTAGCCGTTGTTGAACACGCCCACGCCGCCGTGCGGCACTCCGGCGTTGCCGCTCTGCAGGACGACGAAGCCCGGCAGGTTCTGGTTCTCGCTGCCGAGCCCGTAGTTGAGCCAGGCGCCGGCGCTCGGGTGACCCATGAACGGGAACCCGGTATGGAAGAAGTAGTTCCCTTGGGCGTGCTCGCTGACCTTGCTCGTCATCGAACGGACGACGGTGAGGTCGTCGGCGCAGGCGGCGATCTGCGGGAAGAGGTTGGTCATCTCGATGCCGGACTGGCCGTGGCGCTTGATCTCCCAAGGGCTGCCCATGATGTTGCCGTTGTTGTTGAAGACCGTGCGCTGGACCGGCACGGGCATCGGCTTGCCGTGGAGCCTGGCCAGGGCGGCCTTCGGGTCGAAGGAGTCGACGTGGGAGACGCCGCCGGACATGTAGCAGAAGATGACGTTCTTCGCCTTGGCCTTGAGCGGACGCTTGCCGGAGGTCTCCGCGCCGAAGGCGGGGGAGGAGAGCAGGCCGGACAGGGCGATGCCGCCGAAGCCCAGGGAGCAGCGGCGGAGGAGTTCGCGGCGGGTGAGCGGTGACATGTTATCTGAGGTAAAGGAACTCCTTGAGGTTGAGCACCGACTGGGCGAAGTCCGCCCAGACCTGCGCCGGCTTCGCGGAGTGGGCCGCGCCGAGGTCTTTGAGGTAGCGGGCCGCGGCCGCCTGTTCCGCCGGCGTGGCCTTGCGGGCGAGCGCTTGGAGGAAGAGGGCGTCGACCTTCGCGGCGTCGCTTTGCGTCGTGTCGAGCGTCGCGGCCCAGCGCTTGGCCGCGTCGATCGCGAACTCGCCGTTGAGGAGCGTCAGGGACTGCGCCGGGACGTTCGTCGCGTCGCGACGCCCGACGGTGGTGAAGGGCTTGGGTCCGTCGAACGCGGTGATCAGCGGGTTAAGCGAATTACGACGGATGGTCAGGTAGACGCTGCGACGGACCTGCTCCTTGGGGGCGGCGACGGCGTTGTCACCCGGGCCATACATGCGGTGTTCCATTCTGCCGGAAAGGACGATCAGCGAGTCGCGCAGGGCCTCGCCGCCGAGACGACGCACGCGCATGTGGGCCAGCAGGTCGTTGCCGGCGTCCTTGGCCGAGGCGCTGGCCGTCGGCACGCTCGAGCGTCGGAAGGCTTCGGTGAGGAGTATCTCGCGCAGGAGGGCCTTCACGGACCACTTCTCTTGGATGAAGCGCCTGGAGAGATGATCGAGCAGCTCGGGGTGCGTGGGTTGGTCGCCGAGACGTCCAAAGTTATCGACGGTGCCGACGAGCCCGCGGCCGAAGACATGATGCCAGAGGCGGTTCGTCATGACGCGTGCGGTCAACGGGTTGTCCGCGGAGGCGATCTTCGCGGCCAGCTCGAGACGTCCGCTGCCCTGGGTCACGAAGGCCTTGGTATCGAAGACCTCGAGGTAGCGTCGGGGCACCGGTGCCGAGGGCTTGTTATGGTCTCCGCGGACATACAGCGGCTGGTCGAAGCCATCGGCCTCAAGGAAGCCCGGGGCGCGGCGCGGGACGGAAAGGTCGGCTTCCAGCCTGCGGTATTCGTCGGTGAGCGCCGCAAGCTTGTCCGCGCCGCGCATCGAGGCGTCGAGGATTCCGTGACGGACCGCGGCATCGAGAAGGGCGGCTTGCGCTTCGTTTGCTTCATCGCGGCCCCATGCGGAAGCGGCTTCGGACAGGGCGTCGGCGGCGGCTTCGGCCGTGGGGAACTGCGGAGCTTGGACCACGACGGCGCCGCCCGAGGGGCCGGCTTCACGGGTGGCATGGAGGACGACTTCGCGCACGTCATACCAGCCTTCGCGGGTGTCGGCCTGCTTGTCGGGGTGGGTGGAGTCGTCGGGAAGCGTCAGTTCCAGATAGGCGTAGGAGCCTTTACGGTAGGCAGTATCGAGCGTGATCCACGTCGGGCGCTCGCTGCTCACGGCCGCCTTGGGGAAACGGGAGCCGCCAGGCGAAAGAGGGTAGTTATCCGGGATGAGGCGGAGCGTCGCCCCTTTGCCCATGGCCTGGACGCTGATGAAGTCCGTGGTGACCTTGAAGCGCGGCGAGGTCAGGACGGCGCTGTGCTTGGATGAAAGGGTATGGGAGTGCAGGCCGGAGGGCAGGATGCGTCCGAGAACGGCATCTCCCTTGGTCTCGACGCGGAAGTCGCCGGGCGTGAAGCGTCCGTCGAGGCCGTTGCCATGGCGACGCCAGGCGGCGGAAGTACCGTCGCTCAGGGTCCAGTCGGCCTTCTCACTGCGGGCGGCAGGGGCTTCCTTCGGACGAAGTCCGACGCGAAGGAAGGTGGAAGCGTGCAGCGGATGGGTCGGGTCGGCTTCGCCTTTGATCAAACCTTCGTCGAGACGCGCGTCGGCGGCGCCGAGGGCAGCGATGGATTCGCGCAGGGCATCGGCTTGGGCGCGTAAGGCGTCGAGCCGCTCGTTCTTCACGGCAACGGCCGGGAGTTCGCCCCGAAGCGTGCCGGCGCGGAAGGAATCGGCGATCTGTCCGGCCGTGAGCGCGAAGCCGTAAAGGCGAGCTTCCTCGAGTTCGCCTCGGAGGAAGGCGTTACCGCCGCCGGTATGGCGTCGTCCGAAGAGCAGGCGCGATTTTCCTGCGGCGAAGGCATGCAGTCCGGCCTTCTCATTGGCCGGTGCGTAGCCCGAACCGTAGGCCTTGCCGTTGCGGTAGAGTTCGATGCGTCCGTCCGGCTGATAGACGATGGCGAGGTGGACGAGCTCGTCCGGCTTCGCCGTCTCGGGTTCTCCGTTCACGTTCTGCGTCCGGACCCCGTTGTTGCTGCCGGCCATCCAGCGGGCTTTCTGCTTCTCGGCGAAGACGAGTGAATCAAAGACGGCTCCGCCGACGGACTCGACCGTGATGACGCCCCCGCCGCGTTGATCGAGGGTGGGGAGGGCCACCCAGGCTTCAAGGGTCTTGGCCGTCAGGGTCGCGGCGGTCGGAGCGGTCTCGGCGAAAGCATCTTTCCCGTCGAGGATGAGACGTCCGTTCCTGATGACGGCCGCGCCCTTCAACTGGGCGTCCAGCTTGCCGACGAGGTCACGTCCGTCCTGTTCGAAGGTCCACCAGTGGCCGGGGGCGGGGCCGGCGTTCTGCTCGGCTTTAAGTCGACGGCGGAATTCATCGGCGGAGAGTTCGCTTTCGATCTGGGCGAGCCGCTCCTTCAGTCCAGCGCGTTCTTTGGAGACGGCGCGGATGCGTTCCAGCGCGCCGGGCAGATCCTGGGCTTGGCGCATCCAGCGGGCGGAGAGCTCCGTACGGATCGCCTGCTTGAGCTCGGTCAGCCGTTCGCGGTGCCGGTCGAGGACTTCGGGCGAATCCACGGTCACCTGTCCGGGACGGCTCGACGCGAAGATGCCGTAGAAAGCGGTGAAGTCGTCCTGGCTGATGGCGTCGAACTTGTGGTCGTGACAGCGGGCGCAGGAGACCGTCTGCCCAAGGAACGTCTTGCTCACCACGTCGATCTGGTTGTCGACGTTGCGCACCTGTTCGTCGACCGTATCGACCGGCTGGTAGCCGTGTTCGACCATGCGGAAGTGCCCGGTACCCAGCATCGACTCATTGAGCTTCTCGTCCGCGTTGAGACGCGGGTTCGGCAGGAGGTCGCCGGCGAGGTGTTCGCGGACGAACTGGTCGTAGGGCACGTCGGCATTGAACGCGCGGATCAGGTAATCGCGGTAGCGCCAAGCCTGCGGGATGGCCGGGTCGCCTTCGCTGCCATGGCTGTCAGCGTAACGGACGAGGTCCATCCAGTGGCGGGCGAAGTGTTCGCCATAGCGCGGTGAGGCCAGGAGCCGGTCGACGACCTTGGCGAAGGCCTCCGGCGAGGCGTCGGCCTCGAAAGCGGCGAGCTCGGCGGGGGAAGGCGGGAGGCCCGTCAGCACGTAGGTCGCGCGACGGATCAGCGTGGCCTTGTCTACGGGGGCGGAAGGCGTGATGCCCGCGGCGGCGATCCTCGTATCGAGGAAGCGGTCGATCGGGCTGGCGGCCTTGCCGGCAGGGACGGCAGGTGAGGTGAGCGGCTGGAGGCTCCACCAGTTGCGTCGGACCTGGAGGAGATCCGACCACGCGGGCGTGATGGAGTCTTCGGGGGCCTTGGTGCGCGGATCCGGTGCGCCACGGTTCACCCATTCGGCGAAATCGGCGATGATCTGCGCGTCGAGCTTAGGGCGCTTCTTGGGCATCTGCAGCGTCTCATGGCTGTAGTCCATGGACTGGAGCAGGATGCTCTTCTTCGCGTCACCCGGGACGATGGCCGGGCCTTCTTCGCCTCCCTTGAGCAGACCGTCGCGATGATCGAGGCGCAGGTCGCCTTTCTGTTTCTTCGCGTCGTGGCATTCGTAGCACTCCGCCACCAGCACCGGACGAATCTTCGTCTCGAAGAATTCCACGTCCGCCGGCTTGAGGTCGGCGGCCGCCAGGGAGGAGGTTCCCAGCACGAGGATGGCGAGACCGCGGCGCATCAGGAAAGGAAGGCGCGGGCGATGCGGTCGGCCTGCTCGCGGATGAACTGGCCTCGCTCGACCATGGTGGCGGCCGGGAAGCGGCTGGACGGACCCGCGATGGTCACGGCGCCGATGGCATGGCCATGCTGGTCGAGGATGGGTGCGGCGACGCAGCTGATCCCGTCGAAATGTTCGCCTTTATCGAAGGCATAGCCGTGGCTACGGATGCGTTCGATCTCCGTGGCGAGTTCGCGCTTCGTGACGATCGTCTTCTCCGTGTGTTTCTCGAGTTTCAGACGGGCGAGCAGGGCGTCCTGTTCGGCGTCGGGCAGGAAGGCCACCATCGCCTTTCCCGGAGCCGTGCAGTGGAGCGGGGCGAGGCAGCCCAGGTCGACGATGTATTTGAACGGGTGAATGGAGGCCAGCTGATCGAGCATCACGCAGTGGTCGTCGGCGAGGCAGCAGAGCTGGGTCGTCTCGCCGGTCTGTTGTTGGATGGCACGCATCGCTTCGGCGGCGGCCGCGACCAGGCTTCGGGACTCGCCTCGGGGTTGGCTCAGCAGGAGCAGTTTGCGGGTGAGGGTGTAGCGGCGCGTCACTTCATCCCGACGCAGGTAGCCGGATTCTTCGAGGGTGCCGGTGATACGATGGGCGGAGGCCGGTGATAGGTCCAAGGCGGCGGTCAGCTCGGAGAGCGTCAGGCCTGCAGGCCGATGCGCCAGCGTCTCGATCATCGCGAGGCCGCGTTCGAGGGCAGGCACGCTCGACGTACCCGTTTCGGACGAGGAGGAGGAGAGGCGCTTCGCGGCAGAGGTTTTCATATGCGGAAACTATTCCAAGTATGGAATAGCCGGATTGGCTCGAGTCAAGCAGGCGGCAGGGTAAGTCTTAGGGACATCCCCTCAGGGGGCGGGTTCCCTTAAGCCTCCCTTGAGACTGGTGATTTCCTGACCGCCAACCGCAAACCGCTAAAATCTGTATTGGGTAGGGCTGACCGACCCGGTCAGCCGCGGGCGCGCGGGCCGCACGCCCCTACCTCGATGCAACGGAAGGGATTTACCTAACCGCTAACCGCTTACCGCTTACTCCAGCACCTGGATATGATTGATGCTCGTGAACTGACGGTGGTCGGTGAACTGGCGAATCAGCTTCTTCTGGGTGTCGACCTCGAAGATCTGCGCAGTGGCGCCGAGGTGGCCGTGGCCGAGCCAGTTCATGACGATCGTGTTGCCGTTCGCGAGGCGTTCGACGGAACTGGCCAGGTAGAGATGGTTGTCGGTGACCTCGTCGCGGCCGATGCGCCAGACGATCTTGCCGGCCTTGTCTAATTCCACGACGCCGTCGCCTTCGCCGAGCGCGACGAGCCAGTTGCCTTCGGCGAGTTCGCGGACGTCATGGATGTCGCCATTGACGGGCTGGGAGCGGAGCAGCTTGCCGTCGGCGGCGAGCTCGAGGACCGCGCGGTCGCCCTTGGCGCTCACAAGGTAACGTCCGTCAGCCGTCTTGCGGCAGCCGCGCATCTGCTCGTGCGTGCGGATGGTCGGCGTCAGCGGGACTTTGATCTCCTTGGCGATCTTGCCGTCGCGGCCGATCTCCAGGAGGCGGCCCGGGCCGCATTCGACCACGAGCACGCGGCCGTCGGCGAGAGGCTGGCAGCCCTGGATCTCGGTCTTGGGGTCAGCGACGTATTCCCAGGCCACGGATTGGTCGGGCTTCACTTCCTTGGCGCCTTTGACGTGGCTGAAGAGTACGTTGCCGTTGGGCAGGAGCCAGGAGTCCTGCGGCTTCTCGGCGGGGGTGGACCATTCGACGCGGCCATCGGCGGCGACGATGGACACCTTATTGCCGACATAATCGCTGACGAGCAGGCGGCGGCCGAAGGGCTTAGGGTCGAGGCTGGTCTGGGGGCCTTGGGCGCGGTCGCCGAGGGCGTTACGGTTGTTGCGCATCACCGGGGGCATGGGTGCTTCCCATCCGGCCGGAGCGTTCACGCTGATGACCTTGCGGAAGGTGACGTCGCCGAGACGCAGGTTGTCGGCGATCAAGCCGTTCTGCGAGTGTCGCCAGCAGTGGATGGCTTCGCCGTCACTCTTGATGTGGTTTCCGATGACCTCATAGCCGTCCAGGTTGAAGTTCGGTTCGATCGCGGTGAGCTTGGTCTCGAAATAGTTGTAATTGCAGCGGACATTGCGGAGGCCGCCGCGGAAGGACGGATGGCCGAGCAGGGTGCCGCTGCCGTTCGGATTAAGGGTGCGCGTGAACTGCACCGTGATGTTCTCGGCGTCGAAGGATTCGCCCGGACCGACCTTGCCGCCGGGCAGGAATTTGCCCGTATGTTCGCCGTACATCATCACCGCGCGCATGGTGTCGGTCATCGTGATGCCCTCGACGAGCACGTTGCGGACGCGTCCGTGGATGAGCACGCAGGCGTTGATGTTCTTCACCAGCCCGCTGGGCAGGTCGTTGTGCGAAGCGTTAAGATCGATGGTGCCCTTGCCGGTGATGCGCACGCCGGAGATGTAATCTTTCTGCAGTCCATGGCCGATGCGGATGCCGTAGGCCTCGGGGGCGTCATAGGAGACGAACCAGAGGCTGCGGGCGCCGTGGCCGGTCTTGTGGGCGAACTTGATCTTCACGCCGTGGCTCAGTTCCTGCCAGTCGCCCGTGATCGGGATGCCTTTGTGCGGGGTGTCGAAGAGTTTGCCGTCGCCCCAGGCGATCGTGTCAGGGGCGCCGTTCTTGCCGCCCGTGACGATGATCGTGTAGACCGTGCTGCCGAAGAGCTCCGAGCCGTCGACCTTGGTCTTCTTCATGTCGTAGGCGCCGCCGATCTCGAGGTCATCGAGCTTCTTGCCCGAATCCTGGTCGGTCGTGATCTCACCGATGCTTTCCTTGCGGCAGACGTTATCGGCCAGCTTCAGGGTGGCGCCGGCCATCAGCTCGATTTCGACGGACTTATCAACGTAGAGGATCGAGCGGTGCTTCTTCAGCCCGTGCTGGTGCAGTCCGGGGAGGAAGGTCAGCTTGTCGCCCGGCGCGGCGGCATCCATCGCCGCCTGCGGGTCGTCACCCGGCTTGATCTTGTGTTCGGCCGCGTAGAGGGAGGCGGTAATGAAGAGCAGGAAGATACGCAGCATGGGAGGACATGAGGGCTAGAG
This sequence comes from Verrucomicrobiota bacterium, assembly GCA_030834165.1. Classification (GTDB taxonomy): domain Bacteria; phylum Verrucomicrobiota; class Verrucomicrobiia; order Opitutales; family UBA953; genus UBA953. The sequence continues at coordinate 12,147 of JAURFU010000014.1, read as the reverse complement.
GACCTGAGGACTCGAGGCAAGTTGGTACAAAGGCACCCATTCCCTCATTCCTCGAATCCTCGGGGCCTCAGGTCCTCGCTTATTTGGCTACCACCCAGATGTTCCGGTAGACGACGGGATTGCCGTGGCCTTGCAGGTAGAAGGGGCCGGGGGCGGGGACTTCGGTCTTGAAGGCGCCGCCGGGGGTCGCGCCCTTGAGCTCGAGGTTGTCGTGGACGAGCACGCCGTTGTGGCGGACGCTGACGACGGCGTTGGCGGTCTTCTTGCCGTCCTGGTCGAACTTGGCGGCGGTGAATTCGACGTCGTAGGTCTGCCACTGCAGGGGCGGGAAGCACATGTTCACCTTGGGGGCGGCGTTCTTGTAGATGCCGCCGCACTCGTTATCGAGTCCCTTGAGTCCGAAGCTGTCGAGGACCTGGACCTCGTAGCGATGCTGGAGGTAGAGTCCGCTGTTGGCGCGTCCCTGGCCGCGGCCGAGGGGCTTGAAGGGCAGGAAGAATTCGAGGTGCAGCGTGAAGTCGGTGAACGCCTGCTTGGTCTTGGTGTTCGCTTCGAGGAAGCCACGCGGGTCGATCTTGCCGTCCACCCAGGCGTCGGCGTTCTTGCCGTCGAAGAGGATGGTCGCGCCCTTGGGAGCGGCGAGGCCTTCGGAAGGGCTGTGGCGGATGGTACGCTTGAGGGCGACCGGCATGCTCTTGATCTTCAGGACGCCGTCGGTGAGCGTGGCCGAGTCGATGCTGTCCTGGAAAGTGACCGTCGCGCCGTCACGCTTGCCTTCGACTTCGATCTTCGGGGTGCCGTCCCAGCCGGCGCCGGGCAGGCCGCCCTTGAAGAGCACGAGCCGGTATTCGCCTTTGCCGAGGGCGATCACGTTGGCGCCCATCTTGGCGTTGGCGAATTCGCCCTGCAGGCGGGGGTCTTCGCCGGCTTCGGCCGCTTCTTTCTCCGTCAGGTAGACCGGCGGCTCCGGCGGCTTCGGGGCGGCGGGAGCTTTGGCCTTCGGCGCATCGGCGGCGAAGAGCGAGGTCGCGAGCAGGAGGGCGAGGAGACGCATGGGGATGGGGCCGAAGATGGGAGATTAAGGATGGATGATAAAGCGAAATAGGGCTAGGGTCTGAGCTAGGGCTAGGGCCAGTTTGAATTAAGCCTGATCTGGAAGATAGGTAGGGGCGTGCGGCCCGCACGCCTAGGATGACCGAGCCGGTCATCCCTACCCAGGGCCCGGCTAACATCCCGGTTCCCGTCTTTCTTTGAGTTTGTGTAGCTGGCCCTAGCCCCAGCCCTGGCTCTAGCCCTAACTAAGGATCTGCTTAACGACGCGCCCATGCACATCCGTCAGTCGGAACTGGCGGCCTTGGAAGCGATAGGTGAGGCGTTCGTGATGGATGCCGAGGCAGTGCAGGATGGTCGCCTGAAGGTCGTGGATATGGACCGGGTTTTCCTGCGTGTTGAAGCCGAAGTCGTCGGTGCTGCCGAAGGTCATGCCCGGCTTGATGCCGCCGCCGGCCATCCAGATCGAGAACGCTTTGCCGTGGTGGTCGCGTCCGTATTTCTGTCGGTTGGCGCCGCCCTGCGCGTAAGGAGTCCGGCCGAACTCCCCGCCCCAGATGACGAGCGTGTCGTCGAGCATGCCGCGTTGCTTGAGGTCCTTGACCAAGGCCGCCGCGGGCTGGTCGACGTCACGGGCCATCTTGGGCAGCTGGTCGTGGAGGCCTCCGTGGTGGTCCCAGTCGCGGTGGTAGAGCTGGACGAAGCGCACACCTTTCTCGGCGAGGCGGCGGGCCAGCAGGGCATTGCGCGCGAAGGATCCCGGGGTGTTCACGTCGGGCCCGTAGCTCTCCATGACCGCCTTGCTTTCTCCGGCGAGGTCCATGAGTTCCGGGACGCTGGCCTGCATGCGGTAGGCCATCTCGGTCTGGCTGATGCGGGCGGAGATCTCCGGGTCGCCGGCGGAGGCGAGATTGAGGCGATTGAGTTCGTTGGCGCCCTCGAGCAGCTTCTTGCGCTGTTCGCGGGTGAGCCCTTCCGGATCGCGGAGATATAGCACCGGCTCGCCGGCACCGCGGAACTGGACGCCTTGGTGGGCGCTGGGCAGGAAGCCGCTGCCCCAGAGGCGGGCGAGCAGGCCTTGTCCGGAGCGGTCCTTGTTGGTCGAGACAAGCACGACGAACGACGGCAGGTTGTCGCTCATGCGGCCGAGTCCGTAATCGGTCCATGCGCCCATGCTTGGCCGGCCGGGCAGCTGGCTGCCGGTCTGGAAGAAGGTGATCGCGGGGTCGTGGTTGATCGCCTCGGTGTGCATCGAGCGGACCACGCAGATCTCGTCGGCGATGCCGCCGATGTGCGGGAGGAGTTCGCTGATCTCGGTGCCGGCCTTGCCGTGACGGGTGAATTTGAAACGGCTCGGCTGGCAGGCGAGTCGGGCTTGCGAGGCCACCATGCCGGTGATGCGTTGGCCGCGGCGGACGGAATCAGGCAGGTCCTTGTCGAACTGGCGCTCGAGCTCGGGCTTGGGGTCGAGCAGGTCCAGGTGCGAAGGGCCGCCGGACTGGAAGAGGCAGATGACGCGCTTGGCCTTCGGGGCGAAGTGAGGCAGGCCCGGTAGTCCGTTGATGTGCGGATCGCCGGCGACATCGGAAGTCGCGCAGCCGCCGAGCAGGTGGGCGAGGGCGCCGGCGCCGAGACCCAGGCCGGTTTTCTGCAGGAACTCGCGCCTTGAGTGCATGATCTCGTATTGGTGGCAGGACATGGCGGTCAGTTCTTGGTGATGGTCTCGTCCAACGTGAGGATCAGGTTCGCGACGCCGGCGGCGGCCGCGAGTTCGACGGCGGGCAGGGCCGGGTCGGGGACGGAGGCGCCGACTTTGACGAGCTTGGCGGCATCGTCCGGGCGGGCCGCGAAATCGGTGCGGAGCTGGGCGAGCGTACGGACGAGAACCTCGATCTCGGCGGGACGGGGAGCGCGGCCGGTGGCGAGACGGAAGGCTAAGGCCGTGCGGGCGGCGTCATCGGGGCCGCCTTCCTTGAGCATGCGTTCGGCGAGTTTACGGGAGGCTTCGAGGTAGCCGGTCTCGTTCCAGAGCACCAGCGCCTGCAAAGGCGTGTTGGTGCGCGAGCGACGGGCGCTGCAGAATTCACGGTCCGGCGAATCGAAGGTCAGCATCGCCGGATGGGGGACCGTACGCTTCCAGAAGGTGTAAAGGCTACGGCGGTAGAGTTCATCACCTTTGCCGAGTTCCCAGGTCGTGCTGGGGTAGGGGGCGTCGACCACGATGCCTTTGTAGAGGCCTTCGGGCTGGTAGGGACGGACGCTCGGTCCGCCGATCTTCTCGGCCAGCAGGCCGGAGACCGCGAGGGCTTGGTCGCGGATCTGCTCGGAGGTCAGGCGCACACGCGGACCGCGGGCGAGCAGGCGGTTCTCCGGGTCGCGGGCATACAGGGCCGGCGTGGCGTCGCTGGTCTGGCGGTAGGTCGACGACAGGACGATGCTACGGAAGAGCTTCTTCACGTCCCAGCCGCCGTCGACGAAGTCGCGGGCCAGGGTGTCGAGCACCTCAGGATGGCTGGGCCATTCGCCTTGCGTGCCGAAATCTTCGACGCTCTTCGCCAGTCCCACGCCGAAGAGCTGCGCCCAGAAGCGGTTGACGACCACGCGGGCGGTGAGCGGGTGCTGCGGCTGAAGGAACCAGCGGGCGAGGCCGAGACGGTTACGCGGCGCATCCTGGGGCCAAGGTGCGATCAATTGCTCCGGCATGCCTGGGTCCGCCTTTTCCCCATGGGCGTCGTAGTTGCCGCGGGTGAGGACGTAGGCCTGGCGGGGCGTCGGCATCTCTTCCATCACCATCGTGGTCGGTAGATTTCGGATGAAGGCCAGGCGCTCAGTCCAGAGGGTGTCGCGCTCGGTCTGCAGGGCTAGGTTGTTGCCGGTGTGACGTCGGGCGATGCCTCGGTCGGCCACGGTCCGCTGTTCGGCGGTGAGCTTATCGGTCGACTGCAGCCAGTAGGCGTGGCGGATCTGCCCGGACTTGAGCAGGGAGGGATAGGTGCGGAAGCCGCTGACCTCGCCGTCGAAGGGCTTGGCCTTGCCGTCGGCGCCGAGGAGCCAGTCGCGCTTGGCGGGGGCGCCGGACACGCCGTCATGGCGGATCTGGGTGGGGACTTCCTCGCCGTCGACGAACAACGCGATCGTCGATGCGTTCTCCTTGCCGTGGATGTGCACGGCGACCTGATGCCAGGTTCCGGGGCGGATCTTCGCACCGACCGTACGGACGATCGTCGCATAAGCCGGGTAGCGCTGGCTCGCGGCCCATTCAAGTTCCTCGCCGACGAGGCGGAGTTCGCGTCCGCCGCCGTAGCTGACCGCGGCGGGGTTGCCGGAGCGGTCCAAGGCGCTGATGATCGGTGCGTCCAGCGAGGCCGTCTTCGCCTTGAACCAGACCGAGAGCGTCGTGCCGCGTTTGGCATCCACGTCGGCGTCCTTGGCCAGCAGGCGGGCCTCGGCCGGCTTGGCCGGCTTCGGGCTCTTGGGCTGAAGCTTGGCGTCCTCGGCGGTGAGACGCGCACGCAGGTCGGCGGGCACGGCGGCAGGAGCCGGCGTGGCTTGGAGCTTCAGGTCGATCGCCTCCATGCGCTGATCCATTTCCCGTAGGCGTCGCTGTTGCTCGGGAGTAGGCGTCACGAGCAGGGGGACGGCGTTGGCGATACGGCCGTCTTCGCCGTATTCGTGCACGTTGTTGAAGAACGCGAACATCCGATAGTAGTCCTTCTGGCTGATCGGGTCGTATTTGTGGTCGTGGCAGCGGGCGCACTCCATCGTCAGGCCGAGGAGGGCGGTGCTCGTGGTGCGGACGCGGTCGGCGACATATTCGACACGGTATTCCTCGTCGATGATGCCGCCTTCGCTGTTGATGACGTGGTTGCGGTTGAAGGCCGTGGCGAGTTTCTGGTCGAGCGTCGGTTTCGGCAGCAGGTCGCCGGCAAGCTGCTCGGTGACGAAGCGGTCGAACGGCACGTTGGCGTTGAAGGACTCGATGACGTAGTCGCGCCAGCGCCACATCGAGCGGGCGGAGTCGTTGTTGAAGCCGTGCGTGTCGGCGTAGCGGGCGACGTCGAGCCACTCCTGCGCTTGGCGCTCGCCGAAGCGGGGCGAAGCCAGGAGGCGGTCGGCGGCGGCGGCATAGGCCGCATCGCTTTTCAAGGTCGTCTCAGCCTCGAAGGCCTCGATCTCGGCCGGCGTGGGCGGCAGGCCCGTCAGGTCGAAGGAGGCCCGGCGGAGCCAGGCGGCAGGCGAGGCGGCGGCGGAGGGTTTGAGTCCCTCGGCTTCGAGCTTCGCCAATACGAAGCGGTCGATAGGCTGCCTGGCCCAGGATGCGTCAGCCACCTTAGGTGCGGGCGCTCGCTCCGGTGGGACGAAGGACCAGTGCTTCTCGTAAGGGGCGCCTTGGGCGATCCAGCGTCGGATGAGTTCGATCTGCGCCGGCGTGACCTTGCGGTTGGATTCGGGCGGCGGCATCTGGTCGTCCGGATCGTGCGACAGCAGGCGCTTCAGCATCTCGCTCTGTTCGGGTTTGCCGGGCACGATCGCCGTGACGCCGTCGTGGGCCTTCACGGCCTCATCACGGACGTCGAGACGTAGGTCCGCCTCCCGATGCTTCGGGTCCTGTCCGTGGCAGTAGAAGCAGTTCTCCGAGAGGATCGGCCGGATGTCGCGGTTGAAGCGGATGTCTTCGGCGGCGAAGGCGGAAGCCGAGATGAGAAGCAGGCAAAGTGGACGGAACATCGGATAGGGCTAGGGCTAGGGCTGGGGCTAGGGCTGGGGCTAGGGCTAGTTATATTAGGTGCGGTTGTAAGATCTGTCCCTGGCCCTAGCCCTAACTCAGGATCTCCTTCACGACATGGCCATGGACGTCGGTGAGACGATAGTCACGGCCTTGGAAGCGGTAGGTGAGGCGTTCGTGGTCGAAGCCCAGGAGGTGCATGATGGTGGCCTGCAGGTCGTGGACGTGGACCTTGTCCTTCACGCCGCCGAAGCCCATCTCGTCCGTTTCGCCGAACTGGAAACCGCCCTTCACGCCGCCGCCGGCCATCATGATGGTGAAGCAGTCCGGGTAGTGGTCGCGGCCGAGGACCTGCCCCTTCGAGGTACGTCCCTCGCGGAAAGGCGTGCGGCCGAATTCGCCGCCCCAGACGATGAGCGTATCCTCGAGCAATCCGCGTTCCTTGAGGTCGTTGATGAGCGCGGCGACGGGCTTGTCGGTCGCGGCCATCTTGGCGGTGAGTCCGTCGCGGATGTCCTCCTTGGGGTTGGTCCCGTGGAAGTCCCAGCCCCAGTCGAAGAGGTGCACGAAGCGAACGCCTTTCTCGACGAGACGACGGGCGAGCAGGCAGTTGTTGGCGAAGCTGGCCGCGCCGGGGGTGGCGCCGTAGGCCTCGAGGGTCGCGGGCTTCTCCTTGGAGATGTCCATGACCTCGGGCACGCTGGCCTGCATGCGGAAGGCGAGTTCGTATTGGGCGATGCGCGTGACCGTCTCGGCGTGGCCGAGTTCGTCCTGCTGGCGCTGGTTCAGGTCCTTGAGCGCGTCGAGCGTGGCGCGACGCAGGTCGCGGGTCATGCCGGGCGGGTCATTGGCGAAGAGGACGGGGTCGCCCTTGCTGCGACACTGGACGCCTTGGAAGACGGAAGGGATGAAGCCGGAGCCCCAGCAACCCTGGCCGCCGCTGGGCTGCACGCCGTTGGAGATCATCGTGACGAAGCCCGGGAGGTCCTGGTTCTCCGTGCCGAGGCCGTAGGTCGCCCAGGAGCCCATGGAGGGGCGGCCTTGACGGTTATGTCCGGTGAAGAGGAGCAGTTCGGCGGGGGCGTGGTTGAACTGGTCCGTATGCATCGCCTTCAGCAGCGTGACATCGTCGGCGACCTTGTGGAAGTTCGGGACGGCGTCGCTCATCCAGAGGCCTCCTTGGCCGTATTGCTTGAACGTGCGCGGGCTGCCCATGAGCTTGGGCACGCCGGTGGTGAAGGCGAAGGTCCTTCCCTTGAGGAACGAGTCGGGGCAGTCCTGCGCGTTGCGTTTCACGAGCTCCGGCTTGTGGTCGAAGATGTCGAGGTTGGGCGGGCCGCCCGACATGTGGAGGTAGATGACGCGCTTGGCCTTGGGCTTGAAGTGCGGCTTCCGAGGGGCCAGCGGGTTGTCGGCGACGGAGGAGGCGCCGAAGGCGTCGGCCTGCAGCGCGTGGAGGGCGATGGCGCCGAGGCTGAACTGGCCGACGCTGCTGAGGAACGTGCGGCGCGTCTGGAGGCTGAGCTGGGCTTCGCGGAGAGGGTGGAGCATCGGACTGAAAGGGGTAGGGGCAGGGGTAGGGGTGGGCTTGTTGCGCTCAGCGGCGCATGAGGAATTCGTCGAGGTTCATGATCACGCTGCTGACGGCGGTCCAGGCGGCGAGGGTAGGGAGGTCGGCGCCCTTGTCGGCAGGGCCGAGGGGTTCGGTGGCCATCTTGGTCGCGAGACCGACGTCGGCGCGATACTCGGCGAGGGACTTCGCAAGCAGCGCTTTGAGCGTCTTGAGTTCGCCCGCGTCGGGTTCACGCGAGAGGCACAACGCGTAGGCGAGCTTCAGGCGCGATTCCTCGGTGACGCCGCCTTCCTTGAGCAGACGACGGGCGAGGGCCTGGCTGGTCTCGACGAAGACCGGGTCGTTGAGCGTCACGAAGGCCTGGAGCGGCGTGTTGGAGCGGTCGCGGCGGATCACGCAGGTCTCGCGGTTCGGGGCGTCGAAGGTCGCGAAACTGGGGTAGGGCGTGCTGCGGCGCGTCTCGGTGTAAAGGCTGCGGCGGTGGCGGTCTTCGCCGGTGCTGGTCATCCAGTCGCCCGAGCCGCCGAAGGCGATGCTCAGGCCCATGTTCGGGCGCATCGGCCGGACCGGCGCGCCGTACATCTTGGCGCTGAGGAGTCCGCTGACCGCGAGCGCCTGGTCGCGGAGCATCTCACCGGAGGGGCGGAAGCGCGGACCGCGGGCGATGAAACGGTTGTCAGGATCGCGTTCGTTGCGCTTCGCGTCGCTGGCCGAACTCTGGCGATAGGCGCGGCTGTTCAGCAGGAGCGAAAGCATCTTCTTGGTGTCCCAGCCGCTGGCCACGAACTCGCTCGCGAGCCAGTCGAGCAGCTCAGGGTGGACGGGTAGGTCGCCCTGGCTGCCGAACTCCTCGCTGGTGCGCACGATGCCCACGCCGAATACTGACTCCCAGAGGCGATTCATCGTGACACGGGCGGTCAGGGGGTTGTCCGGGCTGACGATCCAGCGGGCGAGGCCGAGGCGGTTCTTCGGAAAGGTTTCGTCCCAGCGGGCGAGGTGCGTCGGCACGCCTTCGTCGACCTGGTCGCCGAGGGCCTGCCAGTTGCCGCGGAGCTGTACGAAGGTCTTGCGACGTTTCTCACCGGCGAGGTCCTGCATGATCGGCACCGTCACGGGAGCGGAGTCGGCGATCTGTTTCTTCAGGGTGTCGGCCTTGGCTCGTTCGGCTTTGGTCGCCGGCGAGACGTTGCGGACGTAATGCTGACGTAGCAGGTTGTCCTGGGCCTTGGTGCGCTTCTCCTTGGGCGCTTCCAGGGCGGCCTTGAGGGCCTTGTCCGTGAGCTTCGGATTCTTCGCCAGCCACTCCTCGTAACCCGCGAGCCAGTCCGGGTTGAGTTTCGCCGATTTGAAGGCAGCCTCGGCGGCGGCGCTCTCCTTCATCCATTGGTCGCGCTTGGCCTTCACGCCGGGCGGATAGATCTCGTGGAGCGGCGATTCGTCCTTCTTGTCGCTGTCGGCGCTCTGGTTGAGGAAGGCGTAGGAACGGAAATATTCCGTGATGGTGATGGGGTCGTACTTATGGGTGTGGCACTGCGCACATGCCATCGTCGTGCCCATGAAGACGGCATAGGTCGTGTTGACTCGGTCGATGACGGCGGCGTTACGGAACTCCTCGTCGCTGGTGCCGCCTTCGTTCTGAGTCATCGTGTTGCGATGGAAGGCCGTGGCGATGATCTGGTCTTCGGTCGGATTGGGCAGCAGGTCGCCGGCCAGCTGGTCGATCACGAACTGGTCGAAGGGCTGGTTGCGATTGAGGGCTTTGATCACCCAGTCGCGGTAGGCCCAGATCGTACGGCCTGGGTCGGACGGGTAGCCGGCGCTGTCGGCATAGCGGGCAAGGTCGAGCCACTGGCGGGCCCAGTGTTCGCCGTAGGCGGGCGTGGCGAGGAAGTGGGCGACGACCTCCGCATGCGGAGCATCGGCGAGCTGAGCCACCTCGGCGGGCGTGGGCGGCAGGCCGGTGACGTCGAGGGCGACGCGGCGGATCAGGACGGACTTCGGCGCTTCTGCGGACCAGGTCAGTCCTTCCTTCTTCTGTCGGTCAGCGAGGAAGGCGTCGACGGGGTTGGCTTCGCCGTTCTTCGGTACGGACGGCCTGGCGACCGGTTCATAGGACCAATGACGTCCCCAAGGGGCGCCTTGGCGGATCCATTCTTTGAGGAGCGCGAGCTGCGCGGGCGGGATCGTCTTGTGCTGCTTGGGCGGCGGCATGACCTCATCCGGGTCGGTCGACTCGATACGCTTGATGAGTTCGCTCTGCTCAGGCTTGCCGGGGAGGATGACGAACTCGCCCTTGCGGTCGCGCTTGGCGTCCTGTTCGTCGTCGAGGCGCAGCTTCCCCTTGCGGCCTTTCTCGTCGGGGCCGTGGCAGGCGATGCAGTTCTCGGACAGAATCGGGCGGATCTGGCGGCTGAAATGGATCGGCTCGGCCGAGCAGGCGGCGGCCAGGAAGACGCCGAGGAAGAGGGTGGCCTTGGAGGGCATGGGGAAGGGGACAGCCGTCGGAGCAGGGGTGTTCCGAGGGTAGGCCTTTAAACAACCCCCTGGGCATGGGATTTCAACCCCTACAAAGGGAAGTAATCGGTCGTAAGCCTGTCCTTTTCCTGCCGCCGGGCTTCAACGGTCCGCCTTCAGGTAAGCAATGGAAAGCGGGACCTGTTCCAGGGAATGCGAGCTCTCGTCCTCGAGATAGAAATGCTTCACGCCCGCCTTCTTCGCGGCGGCGAAGATCGCGGCCTGATCGAGCTGGCCGGTGCCGAGCGTCACGTCGTTGTCGGAGTCATATTTATGACCCCAGCTGCGCGGCACGCCTTTGCGGACATCCTTCACGTGCATGAGCGGGATGCGGGTGCCGTATTTCTCGAAAAGCGCGACGGGATCGGCGCCAGGCAGGTAGGCCCAGAGCACGTCGAGCTCGAAGCTGACGTCCTCGGGGCGGGTCTGGGCGTGGATGAGGTCGTAGAGCGTGTCCTGTCCCTCGGGGACGAATTCCATCCCGTGGTTGTGGAGCACGAACGTAAGCCCATGCTTCTCCCGAAGCTGCTTGCCCATCGCGTTCATCTCGGCGATCCGCTGCAGGGCGGCGGCCTTGTCGAAGGGGGTCTTGCTCCCCGGCAGCGACACGCGGACGTATTTCGCGCCGAGGGTCTTCGCGACGGCGGCCACGTCGTCGGTCTTCTTGAGCACGTCGTTGTAAGGGGCGCCGTAGGATGAGCAGGTGATGCCGCGGTCATCCATGAGGGCGCGGATCTTGGCCGGTTCCTGGCCGAAGAGATTCGACATCTCGATATCGGTGATGCCGAAGCCTTTCACCTTATCGAACGTTCCGGCCATGTCGGCCTTGAACTCGTTGCGGAAGGTGTAGGAGACGACTCCTGGAGTGCGATCAAGCAGCGGAGCCGCCGCGGCGGCGGTGGCGGATGCGATCGCCAGAAAAAGTGCGAGGATTCGGCGCATGGAGGCAGTAGGCCGAGGGGCGCCGAACCCTTCAATCCCCAAGGAGGAGACCCCGGGGACATCGAAATATCCCCGGGGTCTTTAAATTGGTCGGGCTGGAGAGATTTGAACTCTCAGCCTCTGCTACCCGAAAGCAGCGCTCTACCAGATTGAGCCACAGCCCGACACGAGAGGTCAGCATAGACCATTCCATGGGCGGGTTTTCAAACTAAATCCGTCGGGAAATTGTCGCGGGGCGGTGGACTTGGAGGATTTTAAGGCCAACTTCCCCGAGATATGAACCTTACCGTCAGAAGGTCCGGGGACCGCGGGTACGCCGATCATGGCTGGTTGGTGGCCCGGCATAGCTTCAGTTTCGCCGATTATTACGACCCGGCGCACATGGGCTTCCGGTCGTTGCGGGTCATCAACCAGGACCTGGTCGCCCCCGGTAACGGGTTCCCGCCCCATGGCCACCGGGACATGGAAATCTTCACCTATGTCCTCGAGGGCGTCATCGAGCACCGCGACAGCCTGGGCAACCATGCGCAGATCAAGCCCGGCCAGATCCAGGTCATGAGCGCCGGCAGCGGCGTGAAGCACAGCGAATATAACCCCTCCAAGACCGACCGCCTCCACCTCATCCAGGTATGGATCACGCCGGACCGCCCTAACCTCCGTCCGCGCTACGCCGAGTGGACGCCCACGCCGGAGCAGCTCGCCGCCCCTAAGGTGCTCATCATCTCGAACGATGGTCGCGAGGGATCCGCGCACATCAGCCAGGACGCCGACGTCTACCGTGTGAAGGCTTCGGCCGGCGGCACGGTCTCGCACGAGCTTCGGGCGGGCAGGGGACTTTGGCTCCAGCTCATCGCCGGAGAAGTCGAAGTCGGCGGCCTGAAGCTTTCGCCCGGAGATGCCGTGAATTCCGAAGACGCGGGCACCTTCGCCTTCAAACACTCCGGCCCCGTCGAAGCGCTCCTCTTCGACCTCGCCTGATTCTCATCCTGCATTCCCCCCTGTACTCCATACTCCAAACTCCATACTCTCGAAATATGAGCTCCCCCCACATCCCTCAAAAGTCCCCCCTTCCTGTCCTCGTCGAAGCCGGCAAGACCTACTACTGGTGTTCCTGCGGCCACAGCAAGAACCAGCCCTTCTGCGACGGTGCGCATAAAGGTTCGGCCTTCACGCCCGTACCCTATAAGGCCGAAGCCAACGGCACGGTCTATTTCTGCGCGTGCAAGCACTCGAAGAAGGGTGCCCTGTGCGACGGAGCCCATAAGGCCCTCTAACTTAGCCCTTTCATAAAGCCTCATATAGGTTACCCTGATTCTGCTATGAAAAAACTCCACTGCATCGT
>JAURFU010000148.1 GCA_030834165.1 Verrucomicrobiota bacterium | reverse complement strand
GCCGCTACCACGCGCTCGCCGCCGACGAGCCCGCGCCCGGCTCCGAGCTCGTCGTGTCGGCGCGACTGCCCGACGGGCTCGTGATGGGCCTGCGCCACCGCGAGCTGCCCGTCGAGGGCGTGCAGTTCCACCCGGAGAGCGTGCTGACGCCGCTCGGCTACCGGATCCTCGCGAACCTCGCTCGCCGCGCCGGCCACGCGGTCGACGAGGGCCTCGTCGACCGCCTCTGCGCGGACGCCGTGCGGGTCAGCGGCGCCTGAGCGCGAGCAGGCTGAGCACCTCGTAGAGCACGTTCGCCGCCATCACGGCGGTCGCCTGCCCGGGCCCGTCGTACTGCGGCGCGACCTCGACGACGTCGGCGCCGACTAGGTGGAGGCCGGCGAGGGCGCGCACGCAGTCGAGCGCCTCGTCGCCGCGCGGACCGCCCGCCTCGGGCGTGCCCGTGCCGGGCGCGAGGCCGGGCTCGAGGAAGTCGATGTCGAACGACAGGAACACGGGCGC
>JAURFU010000147.1 GCA_030834165.1 Verrucomicrobiota bacterium | reverse complement strand
AAAACTTCGGCCAGTCGTGGATTAGGGCGTAGCCTGAGAAGGCCTTGACCAAAGCCTCAAACTTGGAGGGGTTGCGGTTGAGACTGAGGATGCGCAGCTTGTCGAGCCAACCAATCTCCCCCAGGGGTTCCTCGGCGCATACCTGACAGGCGAAGATTAGGTCGGCTGGGGTGATGCCACGGTCGCCCGTGATGAGGGGCGAGTTGAAGGCCATCAGTCGCACGCGGTACTTGAGGCACCACGGATAAAGCGAACGACCCAGCAACTTGAGGGGAGCCGGGTCGACGAAGGCGTTCAGGAAGCGATGGTCCATTCCTGGACTATGCCCCTGCCGTCCGCTGGGTCAATTAAGGCGTGACGCCTTCGTAGTCGACCGCCGTGATGGTCACAGAGGTGAAGTCCTTGTTGGACCCCTTCTGGGAGATGGCGGTGATGGTGCCCGTGTAGGTCGTCGAAGCCGTGCCGCTGGGGTAGGCCGTGTCGGCGTTAATCGTGAAGGAGAAGCTC
>JAURFU010000146.1 GCA_030834165.1 Verrucomicrobiota bacterium | reverse complement strand
CGGCACGATCACGGCGGAAAAACTCTCCGTGCTGCGCAAGGCCGATACGATCTATCTCGAGGAGATCCGCAATGCCGGCCTCTACGATGCCATCTGGCAGGCCTTCGCGGTTTTGCTGCCGGTGCAAACCGTCGGTGTTATGGGCGATTCACGCACCTACGACAATGTCTGCGCCTTGCGCGCGGTGACGTCGACCGACGGCATGACCGCCGACATCTACCCGTTCGAAAGCGCCTTCCTCAGCCGCGTTTCAACGCGCATCATCAACGAAGTGAAGGGCATCAACCGCGTGGTTTATGATTATACATCAAAGCCACCCGGAACCATTGAGTGGGAATAAGGCTTAATCGGCCGTGACCATCACCTACGAACCCGAACGCAGCCGATTCAACATGCCGACGGAGGCGGGGGATGCCTATGTCACCATCCGCTGGGACGGAGACGTCATGATATTACCGCATGCCGAAGTGCCATCCGCCTTGCGCGGGACGGGCGCGGGGGCGCGGCTGGCC
>JAURFU010000145.1 GCA_030834165.1 Verrucomicrobiota bacterium | reverse complement strand
CTGCAGGCCGCGCAGTTCGGCGCAGAAATGGAGAAAGCCGTTGACGGTCATGTCGGCGTAGCCCGGCGCGTTCTCCGGCAGGTAGCCGATCAGCCGCTTGGCCGCTATCGGATCCTCGACCATGTCATGGCCGCCGACGGTGATGCGGCCCGAAGTCGGCGGATAGTAGCCGGTGATCATGCGCATGGTGGTCGACTTGCCGGCGCCGTTGGGGCCGAGAAAGCCCAGCACTTCGCCGCGCTCGACGCTGAACGACACGTCATTGACCGCCAGCTTGGGGCCGAAGGCCTTGACCAGGTGTTCGACGTTAATCAATTCCTCTCTCCATTCCTCTTGCTGCGCCCCGCTTGCAGGCAGACGCGATTTTTGTGGCGTGTTAGATGAGGCAACCTTGAAAAAATTCAATGCCACTGCATCACAACACGTCGCCGGCCACCCGCACCTGCTGCGGGCGGTGAATAACCCATTGATTATATTGAGTTATATGACCTCTGTTCCGGCTGCCGACACCCCCG
>JAURFU010000144.1 GCA_030834165.1 Verrucomicrobiota bacterium | reverse complement strand
CGACATCATGCAGACGAACCGCGCCCTCGCGGCCGCGGGACGTCTCATGGGCGCCTTGGACAATCCCCGCTCGATCGTCTATCTGAACGCGACCAACGAGGCCGCGACCAACAACACCCGTTACCTGCTCGACGCCCCGGGCGGGTTCGACGGCGGCAACGTCGCCACCTCGAACTTCGACATCACCTACCGTCTCCTGCGTAATTCGGTCGGCCCCCGCGCCTCGACGACCGTCTGGCTCTACGTCTACGAGCGGAAGATCGTCAGCACGGAGAACGACAAGAAGGGCGAGACGGACTTCGCCCTTTTCTCCAATCCTTCGATGATGGAGGTCGCCTACTGCCTGGGCAACAACCTGCGCGTCGGGGCCGCCGGCGGGCGCAACATCGTCGGCTCGCCTCTGCGCGTGCGCGTGACCCTTTCCAAGCTGCTGGTCGGTCAGCGCGTGACCATCGATCCGACCACCCTCGAACCGACCGCCGCCAAGGTCCCCGATCCGGGCACGGGCGCGTGGACG
>JAURFU010000143.1 GCA_030834165.1 Verrucomicrobiota bacterium | reverse complement strand
TCACCGACGGCGAACCCGACGCGAAACTGTTCGATGCTTGCTGGAACTCGCTCGCCCATCCGGCGGTGGTGAGCGTGGCGAAGTAGGTCATTGCGGTAAGCGGTTGGCGGATAGGTACTGAACAACTCAAAGGGAAACCGGAGACCAGATGATTGGCTGGGGTGCATTACCCCCCCCGCATCCTTCCCGGTTTCCGGTCTCCCCTTGTTGCGAATGACCATCTCGCCCACGCTTGCCATCAGAGCCAACGAACCGACAATCGCGCAACCCCATGAAAGCGCTCCTGCCCTTCCTCGCCCTGCTGGCAACCATCACGCAGGGGCTTTCCGCTGACCACGCGCCCATCACGCTGACGGCTTCGCAGCTGACGATCGCGACCGGCAAACCGTCCCTGGTCACGATGACGGACGGGGCGAGCCACCTTCCGGTTTGGTCTCTTTCCGGCGGCACCGAAGGCCAGTCCGTCGCGGGCTTGGTCAACCTGCCTGCCGATTGCGCCGCCGTGAAGGTCGAAATCG
>JAURFU010000142.1 GCA_030834165.1 Verrucomicrobiota bacterium | reverse complement strand
ATCGCGTCACCATGCGACAAAAATCTCTATCCGCCTCGAGCGCGGCTTTATCCTTTTTCTTTGGCGCCGGCTTCGACGCGCGCGGGTTCACCTTTACCTTTTGCGTCGACGACGGCGGCGCGTCGTCCACGCCTGCCATGGAAGGATCAGCGACAGCAGACTCGGACGTGCGAAACCGCCGCCGCGCGTCGTCGCCGAGACGCGTCCCGAGCCCACCGCCGGCGGACGCAACCCTTCGCGCATCCGTCATCGCCCGCGCCCCGAACGACCCCACCTGCGTCATTCGCGTCGCGTATCGCCCCGCACCGCGCGCATCACGTCCATGTACGCGCGTCCGCGTCCCCGCCGGCGACGGTTCCCCGCGCACGCGCGCGCACGGCGTCGAGGTCGGCGTCGGCGGCGACGCGAGGATCGATGGCGCAACGACTCCCGGCGCGCTCGAATGCGCTCGGATGCGCGCGCGAACGGCGCGGGATGCGCGCGTTCGACGCGTGCGCGCGTGCGCCGCATCGCTATGCACCGTACT
>JAURFU010000141.1 GCA_030834165.1 Verrucomicrobiota bacterium | reverse complement strand
GTTCAACGTCAAGGTTCAGATCGAAGGCCCGATGAAGGAGGAGGGACACCGGAAGGTCCCGCAGACGATCGAGCGGATCGTCGAGGAGGACGGGAAGCGCGTCGCGTATCCGACCCTCAAGTCGGCGGAGACGGCGGCGGTGGGCTTCAAGGGCCGGCGCTACCCGTACCAGGACTATCGGGCGCCGAAGGGCGGGGACCTCGGCCAGGAGGAGCGCTACCGCCAGTGCTTCGTCGACGGCTGGTACCTCAGCGGCGACCTGGCGCGGCGCGACGAGGACGGCTACTTCTGGTTCGTCGGGCGTGCGGACGACGTGATCAAGAGCTCGGGGCACCTGATCGGCCCCTTCGAGGTGGAGAGCGTCATGCTCGAGCACCCGGCGGTCGCCCAGGCGGGCGTGATCGGCAAGCCGGATCCCGTGGCAGGCGAGATCGTGAAGGCATTCGTCACGCTCAAGCCGGGCAACGAGCCGTCGCGCGAGCTCGAGAAGCAGCTCCTCGCGCACGCACGGGTCCGCCTCGGCGCGGTCGTG
>JAURFU010000140.1 GCA_030834165.1 Verrucomicrobiota bacterium | reverse complement strand
GCTTACTTCGCCGACTGGTCGAGGAAGTGCGACATCACGGGACGCTTCTCGTTCAACGACGTGCTGCGCATCGCCGAGCGTCGCTGGGTCTTGGACGGCGACTTCTTCCTAGCCAAGGTTCGCAACGGAAGCGGGGCGACCAAGTTGCAGGGCATCGAGGCCCACCGCGTCGGCGACCCCGAGACGAACGTCCCCGAGCGTATGCACGACGGCATCCTGTTCGGCGCCTACGGCGAGGTCGCGGCTTACAACATCTACCGCTCCGACGGCTCGTCCCGGCTCATCCCGGCGAACGCCATGATGCAGGTCTATGACGCCGAGTTCATCTCCGGCGCTCGCGGCCTGCCGCTCCTCCAGCACTCGCTGAACGACATCCAGGACGAGATGGAAATCCTCGCCCTCGAGAAGTCCGCCGTGAAGGACGCCGCCGAGATCACGCGCGTCCTCAAGAAGAACGGCGGCGAGTTCGGGCCCGACCTAGCCTCCGAGCTGGCGTCAAACCCGCAGGCCGTCGACGCCCTCGGCGTGGGCCTC
>JAURFU010000139.1 GCA_030834165.1 Verrucomicrobiota bacterium | reverse complement strand
GTCAGCGAAGGCGAGGCCAGCGGAGCCGCACCAGATACGTCACCGACGACCAGCGTGACGGCGCCCGTCTTGCCGGCGACGGAGGTGACAGGAGCGGTAGTCAGGTAGCCCGCAGGGTTAGAGCTGAGCGGGTAATACAGCCCATTCGCGACAGTCGTGGTCGAGTAGTCGGAAGCCGTAGCCGTGGCCATCGTGCCGAGGCCGAGGTTAGTGCGGGCCGTAGAGGTGCTCGCCAAGCCCGACAGATTTCCGGCCTTGCTGAGGTAGTCGGACATCCCGCTGATTGTCTGGTACGTCGAGGCCGCTGCCGAAGTCGTGAGGTACGACGACATGCCAGACAGGGTCTGATAAGTGGCGCTCGCCGAGGCGATCGTGAGGTAGGGCGTCAGGGCCGAGGAGGTCAGGTAGCCTTGGCTCGTCACCCAGGACTCAGTGGCGTAGCCCGTCAGGGCCGAAGCCGTGATGAAGCCCGACGGGTTTCTCGCGTCGTACTTGGCGTTAAGGGCGTTCTGGAGGTCGGTCTGATTGGACAGCGTGC
>JAURFU010000013.1 GCA_030834165.1 Verrucomicrobiota bacterium | reverse complement strand
CACTAAGGAAGATTCTTCCTGCTGCTCCACCGAGAAGCCTGCTTCCTCGGGTTGCTGCGGCGGCAAGTAAGCCATCCGGCCATCACGAATCAGCCCCCGAGTTCGGGGGCTTTTTTGTGCCTACATGACAATCATACTCAGGTCACGGGTCTCGGCCATCAGGTCCCAGGTTCGGGAGTTCAGCACCAGGTATAGGTGCGGGCCTGCACCCGTACCCGAACCAGGAGACCCGTGCCTGATAGCCGATCAACCGAGACATGAGACCCGAAAGTGCATCGCTATGTCGTGACGCGGTCCCGACCCTACCATCATCCTCCCTCTGGTCCTCGGGCCCTCAGGGCCTCTATTGAGTCCCACTTGCCCCCTCGAAGGCTTCGCCTTCGCTTACTTCCCGACCGCCGGCGCGGGCATTTCCTTCATCTTGGTGGCGCCGATGGCGACGATCTTCTCCATCATGTCGTAAAGTTTGAGCGTATCCCACTTGGCGGTCAGGGTGACCTGATTGCCGGAAGCTTCGACGGGCTGGATGCCGGCGAGGAACTCACCCGCGAGGGCCTTCATTTCTTTTTCTTCCACGGTCTCGGGCTTGGAAGGGGCGGCGGCGAGCATCATCGGAGCCATCGCGAGCATGCCCTGGGCCTGCATGGCCATCGGCGCGGCCTTTTCCTTGGAGGAGAAGACGGCGTTCATCTTCATGACCTGCTCGTTGCCTTTCTCGCCCATGGCGAAGAGGCCGGCGACGAAGCCGCTCTGGGCGAGTTCCGGGGTGGCCGGGAGCTTGGCGGCGTTGACGGAGAACACGATGTAGGGACGGCCGGTGGCGGCGAGCGCGGAACGCTGGGCGGCAGGCAGGGCATAGGACGCGCCTTGCCCCTTGAGCAGTCCGATGATGCGGGCGGCTTCCTTGGGCTGAGCGACGACGAGGGTGTCGTTGTCGACGTCGAAGACGCCGAATTCTTCCTGGCTGTCAGGCTTGTCTTGGCCGGGGGCGGGGAAGTTGCTGGCGGCCTGGCCGAGTTCCCTGCTGAGGGAGGCGATCAGTTCCTCGGCTTTCCAGCCCTTGGTGTTTCCGGCGCGCAGGGTGGGCACATTGTTGGCGCCGGCGTGGGCGGCGAGCTTGGCGCTGTCATGACGGCCGTGGACGATCAGGCCGCCGGTGAAGGAGCCTTCCTTGCTGACCGAGAAGCCGCCGGCGTAGCGGTTGTCGGAGGATTCCAGGTCGAGTCCGGTCGCGTTCTTGATGGCCGCCTGCATCTGCTTGCTGTCCTGGCCGCTCTTGTCGAAGCCGGCGACGAGTTTCTCGATGCGGGCCTTGAAGGCCTTGGCCTCCGGCGAATCGCTGATCTTGAGGCCGCGCGAACTGGTGGTGGCGAAGGTCACCGCATACTCGGCAGGCACTCCTTTGAAGTCGAAGTCCTGCGCGGGCAGGAGGGCGGCGGTGAGGGCCAGGGCGAGGGTGGAGATGATGCGCATGGTCGGAATAAACCCCAAGGCCTAGGCCTCGGTCAATCCCAGCCTGCGGAGGCAGGGTGTAGATAATATCGAATGCTATAAAAGAAGCGGTCAGGCCGCGGCTTTCGCCGCGCCTGCCCCTGCCACCCGAAGCGATTCGGCGCTTCAAGGGGAAACCGGAGACCGGGATTAACCCTGCGGGTATGAAACCATAGCCAACTGTCCGTTCCCCTCTGCTGCCCCCTATGAGCGCTGCCCTCCGTCTTAGGTAGGGACGGCTCTCCGAGCCGTCCGTTCGCGGACGGAGGAGCGCATCTCTTTCGAGAAAGGTTGCTCGCAACGCCCAACGGCGGGCTCGGAGAGCCCGCCCTACCTTTGCCTGCCAAAAATAGACCGGCAACCTTTCGGCCACCGGTCTCCTTTGTTTTTCCTTCTGGCCCTCCGGGCCTCTGGGCCTCGGAGCCTCTGATTTGTATCTCCCCTTGTCCACGTGTCACCTTGCCAACATGCCCCCTGAGTGACTCCGCCGCGTTCTGGCCAACCGGCCAACTGATCAACGGGTCAACTAGTCTGCTATTTCAGCGGGTGCTGCTTGAGCAGTTCGTCGGCCATGTAGAAGTTGACCTGGTCCTTGGTGGCTTCACGGACCTTCTTCACGGTGGCGGGCGAGACGAGCTTGCCGTTGTTGCCGAAGGAGAGGCGGACGTAGCTGAGCACGGCCGCGGCTTCGTCATCGTTGAGCAGGCCGCCGAAGCCCATCATGGGCGGGACGCCCTTGGTGGGGTCGAAGTCCTTGCCGTTGACCTTGATCGGGCCCCAGATGCCTTTGAGCAGGATCTTGGTCAGGCGTTCGTCGTCATCGATCCAGTTGCTCTTGGCGAGCGGGGGATAGATGTTCGGGATGCCCTTGCCGTCGGCCTGGTGGCAGGTCGCGCAATGCGCGTCACGGAAGTAGATCTCACGGCCGAGCTTGAAGACCTTTTCTTCCGCGGCGGTGAGCTTCCGCGAGGGCTTGGAGTTGGTGCCGGCTTCGGCGACGGGCTGGCCGATCTTGAGCTTGCCGCTGAAGTAGTCCGCGGCGGACTGGTTGCCGTCGAGGTTGAGCTGGCCGGCGGCCTTGAGGGCGTCGACGTCGTCCTTGAGCGTGTACGTGAGGGCGTAATGCAGGACGGGTCCGATCCAGCGGTCCACGGGCAGGCGGAAGGCCTCCACGGCGATCTTGGCGCCTTCGGCGTTGTCCAGCCAGGTGGCGGCCACGACGGCGGTCAGGCGCACGCGCGCATTCTCGTCGCGCACGGCCTGCTGGAGTAGGGCGACGTGGTTCGGAATCTTCCAGAAGGAGTGGCGGATGGCATCCACGGCGGCGGCGCGGGCTTCGGGCTGCTTGGCCTTGAGGACCTGGGCGATGAGTTCGGCGTCCGGCTTGTTCTGCGCCCAGGTGGCCCACATGGCTTCGCAGAGGTGGTGCTCGTAGGCGGGGTCCTTGGGGTCCAGCTTGGCGACCCAGGCCTTCACGGCCGGGAGGACTTCCCCCGGCGCACGGCCGCGGAGTTCGCGACGGGTGCGGTAGCGGGTGCGGTATTCGGGTTCCTTGAGGTTCTCGAGGAGCTCGGCCACGGAGGCTCCGGCGACCTTCGCGGGCTTCACGAGCGGACGCTCGGGATAGGTGATGCGGTAGATGCGGCCGCGCTCGTGGTCGCGGTTCGGATCGCGCGCGTTGTGCTGCATGTGGCCGATCAGCGGGTTGTGCCAGTCGATGAAGTAGAGCGAACCATCCGGGGCGAACTCGAGGTCGACCGGGCGGAAGTTACCGTCGGTGGAGGTCAGGAGATCGCCGTTGGCCTTGCCGGTGAAGCCGGCGCCGTCGTCGGCTTTCTTGCCGAAGCTGATGCCGAGGAAGCCGATCGTGTTGCAGATCATGAAGTCGCCCTGCTGCGCGTCGGGGAAGTGACGGGAGGAGACGAACTCGGCGCCGGACGTCGGGCGGGAACGCTTGGGGACGAACTGTTCGACCTTGATCTGCTCGATGCCGTAGGGGACCTTGGCCGAGAGCGGCACGGCCCACCAGTTCTCGCCGGAGGAGGCGTCGGACAGGAACGGCTGCTCCCAATAGTCGAAGGAGAAGCCCCACGGGTTGGAGACGTCGGCCTGCACGCGCTCGAGGCGATAGGACTTCGGATCGAAGCGCCAGGCGCCGCCGTCGTTGCAGCGACGCGGGCCATACGGGGTCTCGACCTGGCTGTGCAGGAAGCGTCCTTCGAGCAGGTAGAACGCGCCCGAGGCGTCGGCGCAGTAGGCCGAGATGGCGTGGTGCGAGTCGTGGGAGTCGAAGCCGTGCAGGATCAGTTCCATGCGGTCGGCCTTGCCGTCCTTGTCGTCGTCGACGAGCAGGGCGAGGTTCGGCTCTTGGGAGACGTAGACGCCTTCGGGGGCGATCTCGAAGCCGATCGGGATATGGAGTTTATCGGCGAAGACGGACTGCTTGTCGGCCTTGCCGTCGCCGTCCGTGTCCTCGAGGATGAGGATCTTGTCGTCGGGGAACGCGTCACCGGGACGATAGTGCGGGTAGGTCGGCGTCGTGGCGACCCAGAGGCGGCCCTTGGCGTCGAAGGACATCTGCACCGGCTTCTTGAGGTCGGGGAACTTCTCTTCGGAGGCGAAGAGCGAGACCTTGTAGCCGGGGGCCAGCTTCATCTTCTCGATGGCGGCCTCGCCGGAGAGGAACTCGGTCGGGTTGCCGTTCTTCTCGCTCGGCTTGAAGTTGGTGGGCACGGGCGGCAGGACCAGCGTCTTGGAGTCGTCGACGACCAGGTCGGTCTTCCTGCCCTGGGCGACGTCGTGGATGAGCGCGTCGCGGATCGCGGTGAGCTGGCGGCTCTTGTAGATTTCGTCGGGGTAGTTCTGCGGACCGAAGGGGTTGTAGCGCTGGCCGTGGGTGTGGACGCCGTTGAGGATCGAGTAGTCGGTGTTCCACATGGTGTCCTTCATCTTCACCGCTGCGTTCACGAGGGATTCGTCGGCCTGGGAAGCGCGCTGGGTGGCGCCGAAGAGGCCGTCGGCGAGGAGCTTGGCGATCTCGCGGTAGCCGAAGTCGGAAGGGGCGAAGCCGTTGACGGTGTAAGGAGCCTTGCTCTTGCCGTAGGCCGCGAGGGTGGGGTGGAAGAGGTCGACGTAGGTGAGGCCGTGCTTCTTGGCGACGCGCTCCATGGCGGCGACGTAGAGCCCGAGGTTGGCGTTCTCCTTCTGGCCGTTCGGGAGATCACGGACGGCGGAGAGGTCTTCGAAGGCGATCGGGGAGACGAGCACGAGACGCGGCGCGGTCTTGCCGTTGTAAGCCTTGCTCAGGGAGTGCGCGACGAGCGCATCGAGCTCGGCTTCGTAGTTGGCGGCACGCCCGGGTCCGTCGAACGACTCATTGTAGCCGAAGAAGGCGACGATCGTGTCGGCCTTGAGGTGATAGAGCCACTGGTCGGGCGTGGAGAAGAAGCCTTTGCCGTTATGCTGCGCGTATTCGGGGTGGAACTTCTCGGCGCCGGGGAAAGCCCACTGGCTGGCGCGGGCGGGGTGAGGACGGAACGCCGGGGTGTCGCCGGAGCGCCCCATGTTGCGCACGATGAGTCCCTGCTGCGGGAAGCGGAGCTGCAGCTCGGTCTCGAGACGGCCGTAGTAGGTGTCGCGCTCGGCGAAGCCGTTGCCGATGAAGACGACGCGTTCACCGGCGGTGGGCGGCGCGACCTGCTGGCTGCGGGTGGTCGTCGCGGCCGGCGGGTTCTCGGCCGGGGCGTGCGGCGTCGGCGAGCCCTTGCTGTTGTCCGGCCAGTTGGCGGCATTCGCCTTGTCCTCCTTGGTCTTGAGTTTGCTGTGGTCGGTGACCGGCTTGTCGGCGGCGGAGACGCCGACGGCGAAGCAGGTGAGGGCGAAGAGCAGGGCGCGAGTCAGCATGGGAAGTGAGTCACCCCATGCTGGGCATCGTCCGAGGTTAATCCAGCCCGACTTGCCTGAAACGGGCGCCGATTTCCCTCATTTAAACCGAGGCTTATTCCTTCCAGGTCGCCTTAAGCGAGGCCCAGACTTTCCCGATGAGGAACATGCAGGCTATGAGCACGACGACATGTCCGACGGTCCAATACCATTGCACGTTGGGATCGGTCGCATGTATCAGTCCGTAGACGCACATCGTCCCGGCGGCCGACAAGAAGAGCAGGCGCACGCCGAGGAGGAAAAGCATCATGGCCTTCATACGTCGAACTTGGTGCCGCTCAGCCCATCCGTCAAGGGTGCCTACTGAATGGATGACTGAACGGAGGTCTGCGTGGAGGACTGAGTAGAGGGCTGAATTGAAGAGTAGATGACTGGGTCGATGGCAGAGGACTGAATCGATGGCAGATGGTGGCTGCAGCGCTCAAGGGGAAACCGGAAACCGGAATGTTACCTGCGGGCATGATGCTAGAAGGTGACGGGTGACGGCCAAGGGTGTCAGCCTCTCGGGAGTCGGCCGTTCAGCCTTCGGTCGCAGGAACCCGGCGCCAGCTCCCGATGGCCGAATGGCCGATAACTGTAATCCCGATACCTGTGCCCGTCACCCGATACCCGCAGATTTATGCCCTCAGCCAATCATCCGGTTTCCCTATGCTGCCCCCATTGAGTGGAGCCTCATCCTTGCCTACGCGCCCACTCGCGGCGTCCCGCCGCGCTCACCTCATTAGGTAGGCGAAGAAGTCGCGCAGATCCTGGTCGGACATGCCGGCGAGCAAGCCCTCCGGCATGACCGAAGTCGGGCTGGCGATCAACGCGTCGACTCTGTCTTCCTTGATCTTGGTACGGTTGCCTGCGAGGTCGCGGAGCACGATTTCGCCGCCGTCGCGTCGTTCGAGGATGCCGTGGGCGACGGAGCCGTCCTTGAGGCGCAGGTCGTAGGAGCCGAAGCCCTCGCGGATCTCGAGGCTGGGGTAGACGATGTTGAGTATCCAGAAGTCCAGGCTGGTGCGGTCGTAGCCGGTGAGGTCCGGGCCGATTAGGCCGCCTTCATCCTTGAGCACGTGGCAGCTCGCGCAACGCGCGAGGAAGTGCGCGCGGCCCTGGCCGACGTCGCCTTCGCCGGCCCGGGCCAACGCCCGCAGCCGCGCGACTTCACGGTCTTTCTCCGGCGTAAGTCCGGTGATGAGCAGGGATTTCCAGAGTCGATCCACCGCCGCGTTGATTTCGGGGTCGGCGTGACGCAACAGCGCCCGGGCGATGTCCGCCGTGACCGCCGGGGCGGGAATCTTGCCGGTATGCACCGCTGCGATCAGCAGGCGCGCCCACGCCGGGCGTGAAGCGAGCGTGCGCAGGGCGAGGTCGCGCAGGCCGTCATCCGCGGCGATCGATCGTTCGTAGCTCTCGATGACGGCCTTCGGCACCCGAGGATCGTCATAACGCGACAGGGCGAGGAAAAGGGATTTCTTCGCCTCGGTCCCGTTCGCGACGATGAGCTTGATCAACGGGTCGATGGCTTCAGGACGACCGGCGAGGGTGAGGGCGTCGGCGACTTCGGTGCGGCGGCGGGCGAGCGTCTGCTTGTCGGTCAGTTCCCTGAGGGCGGCGGCCAGCGCGGTCTTCTCGCCCGCGCGGAGGGCGGCGAGGGGGAGCGGTTTGCCTCCGCTTTCCGTCAGGCGTTGCTCGATCGTGGCGCGCAGGCCGGCTGGCATGGGCGGAAGGTCTCCTTGCTCGAGCATCGCGAGGACGCCGCCGACGAGCTTGGCGGCGACGTCCGGCGGACACATCGAGCGGATGCTTTCGACGCCGGCCAGGCTGCTTTCCTCCGCGCCATGGGCGAGACGCTTGCCGAGACGTTCGGCCAAGGCGTCGCGGAACAGCGCCGAACCGAGGAGTTCCGGCGCGCTGCGCAGATAGGCAAGCGCGGAGTCGCGTTCGCGGGATGAGCCGAGGTGCGCTTCAAGGGCCCACCAGGCAAGCAGGTCGATGCGGCCTGATGGATCGGGTTCGCCGAGGGCGGCGGCCAGCAGGGGCAAGGCTTCCGCCGGCATGCGCTTCGCCGAAGCGAGGATCTGCGCCCGGACTTCAAGATGGGTTTCCTGCTTCGCCGCGGCGATCTGCGCGACGGAGGGAGCGTTCTTGCGCTCGCCGAGCATCTTCCAGCTCCAGCGGCGGACGTAGGGGTCGGCGTGCGTGACCGGCGGATCGCCGGCGGCGCCGAGGAGGTCGAGCGCCCAAAGGGCTTCGAGCGCCTGAGGGCCGCCGAGCATCGTGCGGAGCGCGGGGGTCGCGTCCTTGAGCCGGCGCCAGCCGATCTCGAGGACGGCCTGCTTGCGGAACCATTCGTTGCGGTGCGTGAGCAGGGCGACGAGATCGGTGGTCGGAGCGGTCGAGAGGTCGAAGGGCCTGAGTCCGACCTTCACGCCTGCCGGACGGATACGATAGAGTCTTCCACGCTGCTTGTCCCAGTCGTCGATGGGATTCACGTGGCTGAGGCGGGTGTCATACCAGTCCGCGATCGTGACCGCTCCGTCCGGCCCGACGCCGGTCCAGACGGGACGGAACCAACGGTCGCTGCTGGCGATGAGGTCGGCTTCATCCTCGGTGCGGAAGGTCGCGCCGTGGGGGATGCGGCGGCTGACGTAGGCTTTGTTGGCGAGCGAGTTCGCGGCCAGGATCTTGCCCTCATATTCGGGGCCGAGCAGGCCGCCTTCGTAGATGACGAAGGCCTGCGGGAAGCGACGCTTGTCCCCGGTGTTGGCCATGTGCTCGAACCAGCCGTAGGCGTACGGATTGGTGAGCGGGCCATGTTTGCCCCAGTTCTTCACGCCATAGGAGCCGAATTCATAATGCATCCCGCGGGTGTCGCCGTAGTTCGTGCCGGAAAAGACCCGGCCCCGCCCGTCGAAATCCAGGCTGTAGGTGTTGCCGCCCCCTTCGGCGTAGATCTCGAAGGTTTTCTTCGTGGGATGAAAGCGCCAGACGCATTGTCCGGACCAGCGCGTGCGCGTTCCGCCCGGCACGCCGACGTCGCCGGTGGTGGTGCTGCCGTTGACGCCGTAGATCCATCCGTCGACGTGGAACTGCAGGTTGGTCGCGGTGCTGTGCGTGTCCTCGAGGCCGAAGCCCGCTAGTTCGACCTTGGGGTCTCCGACGGGAAGTCCTTCCTCGAGGCCGTAGCTGAGCAGGTAAGGGGGATTCAGGACCCAGAGCCTTCCGTTGCCTGCCACCGCGGCGGTGGTGATGTTGAGGCCCTTCAGGACGTCGGTCTGTTTGTCATAGGTGCCGTCTCCGTCGGTATCTTCGAGGACGCTGATGACATCGGCGCCTTTGATCCCGCCGGGCGGAGGGAGCGGCACCTGGTCGAACTGCGCCCGCAGGTGCTGGTCATAGCTGACGACCTTGAGTCCGGCGGGGAAGGGGTATTGGCGGAACTGGACGACCCAGAGACGTCCCCGCGAATCCCAGCTTCCATGGATGGGCTGCGTGATCGCGGGCTCCGCGGCGAGGAGGTCGACGGTCAGTCCCGGTCGTGGCGTGAACTTACGCAAGGCCTCGGCCGGCGTCGAGGGTGGGGTGTCGTCGGCCTGCACGCCACGCCCTTTGAACGCCTTGGCCATCTCGGCCACCTGGGCGTTGCTGGTCGGCGGGGCTTCCGCGCCGCCGAGTCCGCCGGCGAGCAAGAGGAGGCAGGCCGCCGAGCGCATGCTTATTTCAGCGTCAGGGTGACGCGCCTCAGTTCCATCACGCCCTTGCCGGGGATGGCCGTGGCGCGGAGGCGGAGTTCGCCTTTGCCGGGCTCGAGCTTCACTTCGCCGAGGGTCATGGTCTTGAAGTCACGCATCACGGATTCGCCGTGAGGCCGCGGGAGGGTGTCCTGTTCGTGCTTGAGCGGACTGTCGAAGGCTTCGGTGAGCTTACCCTTGAGCAGGGTGCCTTCGAATGACAGTTCCAGCGACGCGCCGACGTCGGACGCGGCGCAGGCGTAGTCGAGGGTGACGACGTAGGTGCCGGCGTTCACGACCTCGATGTTCCAGACGGCGGCGTCCGTGGGCTTGGTCCAGTTGACGAAATAGGACGAGTTGGGCGCTCCTGAGCTGCGACGCATCTCGCCGCGGGGTTCACCGTCGCGGGCCGGGAGCATGGTGATCGGGAATTCGCGGTAGCCGACCGAGATCGGGCGGGGATCGACGGCGTTGCCCGGTCCGTTGCCCCCCTTGGCCTTGCCCTTGCCGCCGGCGGGAGCGGCAATCCCCATCTCCTTGCGCCAGTCGGCCACCGCGGTGACGAGCTCCTGGGCGAGCGCGGGTTGCCTGGCTTGGATGGGCGTGGTCTGTCCGGGGTCGGCGATCATGTCGAAGAGGTTGCCGGCGTTATCTAGACGATGGGTATCGGTGCGCACGCTGATGCTGCTGCCCCAGGTCTGGAAAATCTGCCGAGGCGCCCAGTCGGCATCGTATCCTCGCTTGAACAGCGGCGTGAGGTCTCGGCCGTCGAGCGGCTTGTCGCCGACGCGCTTCACGCCGGCGAGGGCGTGCAGGGTCGGGGCGAGGTCGATCGCCCCGGCGATGGGCTTCACCTGCGTGCCCGCGGCAATCCGGCCGGGCCAGCGGATGAAGAGCGGGGAGCGGACGCCGCCCTCGTCGGTGGTGCCCTTGGTGCCTTTCATCCCGCCGGTCCAGCGATGGCCGTTCGGTCCGTTGTCCGAAAAGTAGACGACGATGGTGTCGTCCTCGAGGTTCAGCTCCTTGAGCTTGGCGAGGATGCGGCCGACGTTGCGGTCCTGGTTCTCGACCATGGCGAGCGCGCAACGCGTCTCATCGGCTTTCTCCTGCTTGGCCTGGGTGGCGGTCTGGGCGATCGGCTTGTCCTTGAAACGCGCCCAGTCTTCTTTCGGAGCCGACCAAGGCGAGTGCGGCGTGGTGAAGGGGACGTAGCAGAGGAAAGGCTTGCCCTTGTTGCGTTCGATGAACTGCAGGGCTTTGTCGGTCAGGACGTCGACGATGTAGCCCTGCGACTTCTTCATGACGCCGTTGTGCTCCAGCGGCGCGTCGAAGTATTCGCCCCAATGGCCGGAGGTGTAGCCCCAGAAAGTGTCGAAGCCCCGGGCGAGCGGATGGTAGGGCCATTGGCTGCCGTTGTGCCACTTGCCGAAGATCCCCGTCACATACCCGGCGGCCTTGAAGGAGTCGGCGAAGGTCTTCTCGTCCGGGTTTATGCGCTCCTGTCCGGTGGAGACCCCATAGACGCCGAGCCGGCGATGGTAGCGTCCGGTCAGGAATTCCGAACGGGTGGGCGAGCAGACGGGCTGGACGAAGAAGCGGTCGAAATGCGCGCCGGCCTTGGCGATCGCGTCGATGTTCGGCGTCGCGACCAGCCGGTTGCCGTTGAAGGAATAATCGCCCCAGCCGGCGTCGTCGGCCAGCAGCACGATGACGTTGGGCTGGGTCGCCGCGGCGAGCCGGGCGGCGAGGAGGAGCAGGGCGGCGAGCAGGGTACGCATGGCGTTCATTTGGCGGGGAGGTAGCCGAGGGAGACCAGGAAGGCGTCGGTCGCCGCGAGGGTCTCGGCGAATTTCGCCTTGTTGAAGAAGCCGTGCGGCTGGCCTTCGTAGCCGATCAGCTCGCAGCGGTTCCCAGCGGCCTTCATGACCTCGGTGAATTTCTCGACGGTCGCATAAGGCACGGTGGTGTCGGCCTTGCCGTGGAAGATGATCGTGGGCGGGGCGCCTTTCTTCACGTGATGCAGCGGCGAGATCTCTTCGGGTTCGCAGCCGAACTTGTCCTTGTCGAGCCCAGCGCCGAAGCCTTTGAGGTCCAGTCCGGGGAACGGCGCCATGACGGTGCCGGGATTGTAGAGCACGAGGGCGTCGGGCAGGCAGGAGACCGACTTGTCATCCTGGGCGGTGTCCAGTCCGGGAAGAGTCGCCGTCGAGGCGGCGAGATGTCCGCCGGCCGAACCTCCTGCGACGGCGATCCGCTGCGGGTCGATGCCCAGGCGCGCGGCGTTCGCGCGCACCCAGCGCACGCAAGCCTTGGCGTCGGACACGCAGTCCGCAGGCTTGGCGTTCTGGCGCGTCTTGACCCGGTAGTCGGCGACGATGGCGACCATGCCCCGGTTCGCGAGGTGACGGCTCTGCGGTTCGAACTGCGTCGGCGAGCCGCCGGTCCAGCCCCCGCCGAAGAAGAACAAGATCGCGGGCAGAGGCTTTTCCGTCATCTTCTGGCGTGAATCAAAGATCCAGACCTTGAGCTCGGTTTCGCCGGCCTTGCGGTAGGTCTCGGATCTCGTGCCTTCGATGACGGGCGGATATCCGCCCGCTTTCTTCTTGGCGGTTTTTTCCTGGGCGCCCGCGGTCAGCGCGACGCAAAGGGAGAGCAGGGTGAGGATGAGGCGCATGGGGGTATCCGAGGATTAGAGGGCCCGAGGGCCCGAGGCAAGGAGGGGAAGCGGCAAAACGGAGGGCTGAATGGAGGACTGCGTTGAGGGCTGAATGGAGGGCTGAATTGAGCAGGAGATGACTGGGTCGATGACAGAGGGCTGAATCGATGACAGGGGGTGGCTGCGGCGCTCAAAGGGAAACCTGAGACCGGAATGTCACCTGCGGGGATGATTCTTGATGGTGGCGGAGATGTTTTCCAGCCACCTATCCGGTTTCCCTCTGCTGCCCCCTTTGGGTTAGCGGGCATGATGAAAAAAGACCGGCAACCTTTCGGCCACCGGTCTCCTTTGACTTTTCCTTCCGGTCCTCCGGGCCTCTGGGCCTCGGAGCCTCTAGTTCGTGTCTCCCCGTGTCCACGTGTCACCGTGCCCACGTGCCCCCTGAAGGCTCAGCCTTCGCTTACTTCTTGAAGGCCGCGTTTTCCTTGTCGCCGCCGCTGAGGACGAAGGCCACGAGGTCGAGGACTTCCTCCTTGGTCAGCATGCTGAGGAGCATGGGTGGCATCGGCGAGACCTTGGAGACTTCGATGCTCTGCACCTGCTTGCGGTCGAAGCCGACGCGCTGGTCAGGGTCCGAGAGGTCGGTGTTGATCTGCACGGTATCGCCGTTGAGGTTCACGATCACGCCGGTGACGGTCGTGCCGTCGGTCTTGGTGACGACGACCGGGGCGAACTGCTCGTTGATCTCCTTGCTGGGGTTGATGATCTGGTCGAGGAGGTCGTGCGGGCTGTAACGCCCGCCGGCGCCGGTGAGGTCCGGACCGTTCATGCCGCCGGCGTTGCCGTAGCGGTGGCAGGCGAAGCAGGCGGCGGCGCCGAACATCTTGCGGCCGTTCTCGAAGTCGCGGCCCTTCATGCCGGTGCTCGCGGCGGCGCTGAGTTCCTCGAGCGTCCAGTCCTTCGGCGTGCGTCCGGCGAAGATGGCGCCGACGTTCTCATAGGCCGACTTCACGGGCGGGTTCTTGGCCAGGGCGATGAGCTTCTCGTGACGGGCGAGCTCCTCCGGCGTGAAGGTCGCGAGGGAGTCGTTCCGGATGAGTTCGATGAACTTGCCGAAGCTCGAGCCGCCGCGGTAGCTGGCGGCCTTGACGAACCAGTTGAGCTGGGCTTCGCGCAGGGCGGGCGTCCAGCCGGCCTTGAGCATGCGCAGGCTGCGCATGTATTCCATCTCGGGCTCCTGGCTGCCGGCGTCGGCCACGAGGGCCATGCCCTTGGCGGCGAGCGTCGGCGACTGCAGGAACGAAAGGGTCTCGGTGAGGAGCCAGTTGAGCTCGAAGTCGGCCGCAGGGTAGGCGGCGTCGTATTGGGCGGTCACGGCGGCGACGCCGGCGGCGTCCGGCTTGCCGTAGCGGTGCAGGACGATCTGGGCGAGGCGCGCGTGCGTGAGCTTCTGGCTCTTGGTCAGCTTCGCGAAGTCCATGCCGCGCAGCGCGGCCAGCAGACGGTCGCGCAGGGCGGCCTGGGCCGGGGTGGGCTCGGCGGTGGTCGGCGCGATGCCGGTGCGCGGATCGGGCTTGGCGGCCTGGGCGGTGTGGTAAGGGCAGGGGGCCGACTGTCGCGCGAGGGCGAGCAGGGCTTCGAGGCGGGCGGTGGCGTCCTGCTCGGCGAAGGCGCGCTCAGCCCAGCCGGCGGCGGGCTGGTGCTCGAGCACGACGCGCGCGGCGGAGCGCAGCCAGCGGTCGGACGACGAGAGATGGGGCCAGGCGACGTCCGCGGCCTTGGGGTCCTGCTTGCCATGGAACTGTTCGAGGGCCTTGCGGGCGAGGACCTCCGCCGAGGGGGCGGGGGCGTCGACCTTGACCGGGGCCGTCGATTCCTGGCCGACGTAGGTCACGCGGTAGAGGCCCGACTGCACCTTGCGGCCGCCGATGGCGAAATACATCGCGCCGTCGCCGGGATGGATGACGAGGTCGGTGACGGGCAGCGGCGCGCCGAGGATGAAGTCCTCCTTGGTGCCGGCATAGCTGGCGCCCTGCGGCTTGAGATGGACGGCGTAGATCTTACCCCAGCTCCAATCCATGATGAACAGCGCTTCCTGGTACTTGGCCGGGAACTTCGCGCCGTAGCCGAAGGCGACGCCGGTGGGCGAGCCCGGGCCGATGTTCACGGTGGCGGGCAGGTTGTCGGCGTAGAACTCAGGATACTTGCCGGCGCCGTTGCGCCAGCCGTATTCGCCGCCGCTGACGACATGGTTCACGCGGGTGGGACGATACCACGGGGTATTGAAGTCATACTCCATGTCGGCGTCGTACGTGAACAGGTCGCCGGCGCGGTTGAGCGCGCCGCCGTAGATGTTGCGGAAGCCGCTGGCGAAGGTCTCGAAGCTCTTTCCGTCCTTGCTGATGCGGTAGACGATGCCGCCCGGCGCGAGCACGTGGCGGTTGTGGCCGCGTCCGTCCGGCAGACGCTGCAGCAGGTGGTCGTCGCCCCAGAGCGGCGCGACGGGAGACGTGGCCGGGGTCTCGGTCTTCACGGCGTTGTTGCCGCAGATGAGGTAGAAGCCCTGCTGGTCCGGGGTGACGACGACCTTGTGGACGCCGTGGTCGCCGCCCGATTGGATGTCGCGGAGGAGTTCGACCTTGTCGATCTGGTCGTCGCCGTCGCTGTCGCTGAGACGGTAGAAGCCGCTGGGGATCTTCTTCTCGTAATCATTGACGCCGGCGTAGAGCGCGCCGAAGGCCCAGGTCATGCCGTTGATGGCGCGGATGTTCACGGGCATCTTCTTGATGTCGGACGCCTTGAGGGGCTGACCGGCCGCCGGGGCGGGGAAGCGATAAAGGTCGCCGTACTGGTCGCTGGCGTAGATGCGGCCTTTGTCGTCCGCGCACAGGGCGACCCACGAGCCTTGTTCGGCGCCGGGGACGGAGTAGAGGAGCTCCACTTTGAAGCCGGCGGGGGCCTTGATGCGGCTGACGGGCGTGGCTTTGTTCTCGCCGATGGCCTTACCAGTATCGCCGGCGGGGGCCTTCTTGGCGGGCGCCTTACCCTTGCCCTTGGCCGGAGCCTTGGGAGCGGTCTTGGCCGGAGCCTTCTTGGCCGCAGGCGGGACGATGCGCTGGGCGTCGCTCGGGATCGGGCTCTTGTCGAGGGTGATGAGCGGGCTGTCAGGGAGTTCCTTCAGGACGACGTCCTTGATCTGGACGACCATCGCGGGGCCTTTGTGGACCTGGAAGGCGAGCAGGCCTTCGAGCGAGCGGTTCTTGGGGTCGTGGTCGACGAGGTCGATGGTGACCTTGCCGTCTACTTTGTGGATGAGGTGGTTGCCCTGCGCGACGATGACGTATTCGTGCCACTCGGTGAAATCGACCTTCACGGCGTCACGCTCGGCGGCGAGCCACTTGTCGCCTTTGTCGTCGATGACGACGTTCTGGCCGTTCTGCACGAGGATGCCGCGTCCGCGTTCTTCGTAGACCATGCCGTTGTATGGCGCGTTGGCGTGGACGTCGCACTGGTAGCCGCCGACGACCCACTTGCCGGCTTCGGCGAGCTCCTTGCTGCGGTACTGGATGCCGGAGTTGCTGGCGGAGCACTTGATCTTGGCGCGGAGCTCGAAGTTCTTCACGACGCCGCCGCGCCAGATGAGGAACTGGTTGTAGGCGAGATGGTCCGGTCCCTTGGTCTTGCCGGTGATGGCGCCGTCCTCGACGGACCAGAGCTCCGGATTGCCGTCCCAGCCGGCGAGAGACTTGCCGTCGAAGAGCGGCTTGAAGCCTTCCTGGGCGGAAAGAGGGGAGAGGGCGGCCAGCCACACGGCCAGCAGCGCAGAGAGGGGGTTTCTCATGGGAGGGATGTTTTCTATGGCCTTTGGACACCCGTCAACGGCGGTTGTTCAATTGGTGGGAAATGGAGGCGGAATCCTCAGAGTATGGAGTATGGGGGTAGGGTCGGGACCGCGTCACGACATCGCTGTGTTTGGTTCAATCGCTAGGCGGTCAGGCCGCCACAAACTGGAGGACTGAATAGAGGACTGTATTGAGGGCTGAATGGAGGCCTGAATGGATAATCCCGCCAACCGAGCCCCGGGGCTGCCACCCGTCACCCGAAACGATTCATCCGCTCAAAGGGAAACCGGAGACCGGAATATTTGCCGCTCCCAACCGCCAACCGCTTACCGCTAACCGCTCGCGGCTTGGCCGCGTAGGGTAGGGATGACCGGCCCGGTCATCCTCGGGCGTGCGAGCCGCACGCCCCTACCAGCTATCCGGTCTCCCTATGCTGCCCCCTTTGAGCGCTGCCACTCATCCTTGCCAACATGTCAACTTGTCAACCGGCCAGCTAGTTTGCCTCTCCCTATACTCAATACTCCATACTCGAGACTCCGTCTCCGTCGCTTACGCGATAATCCCTTTCACGACCTTCGCCGGCTCGACCCCGGTGAGCCTGAAGTCCAGCCCTTGGTGACGATACGTGAAGCGCTCATGGTCGATGCCCATGAGGTGCAGGATGGTGGCGTGCAGGTCGTGCACGTGCACGGGATCCTTGGCGACGTTGTAGCTGAATTCGTCCGTTTCACCATAGGTGGTGCCGGCTTTGACGCCGCCGCCGGCCATCCACATGGTGAAACAGCGCGGGTGGTGGTCGCGGCCCGCTTCGGGGCTGTCCCACTTGCCCTGGCCGGCGACGCCGCGGCCGAACTCTCCGCCCCAGACGACGAGGGTGTCCTCGAGGAGTCCGCGACGTTTGAGGTCCTTGACGAGCGCCGCGCTGGGCTGGTCGGTGTCGCGGCAACGCGCGGTGCACCAGGAGGTGAGGCGGCTGTGATGATCCCAGTCCGGATGGAAGAGCTGCACGAAGCGCACGCCGCGTTCGATCAGGCGGCGGGCCAGGATGCAGTTGGCGGCGTAACTGCCTGGTCGGCGCGAATCGGGTCCGTAGAGCTCGAAGACCTCGTCCTTCTCGTCGCTGAGGTCGGTGAGTTCCGGCACGCTGGCCTGCATGCGGTAGGCCATCTCATATTGGCGGATGCGCGTGGAGATCTCGGGGTCGCCGCTGCGCTCCAGCGCCCGCTGGTTCATCGCGCCGAGGCCGTCGAGCATCTCGCGGCGGAGTTCGCGCGGCAGTCCGTCGGGGTCGCGGAGGTAGAGGACGGGGTCCTTGGCGCTGCGGAGCTTGACGCCCTGATAGCGGGAGGGGAGGAAGCCGCTGCCCCAGTAATGGTCATACAAGGGCTGGTCGCTCGGGCGCTGCATCTTGGACAGCAGGACGAGGTAATCGGGGAGGTTGCGGTTCTCGCTGCCGAGGCCGTAGCTCGCCCAGGCGCCGAGGCTCGGCCGACCGGGGATCTGGTTGCCGGTCAGGAACTGCGTCATGGCCGGGGCGTGGTTGATCTGGTCGGTGTGCATCGACTTCACGATGCAGAGGTCATCCGCGACGGTCTTGAGGTGCGGCAGCCACTCGCCGATGCTCTGGCCGCTCTTTCCGCAACGCTCGAACTTCGTGGCGGCGGGCTTGATGAGCTGCTTCTGGCCCGAGGTCATGGTCGTGAGCCGCTGCCCGCGGCGGACGGATTCAGGCAGCTCGGTGCCGGCGAGGTCGATGAGGCCCGGCTTCTCGTCAAAGAGCTCGATCTGCGAAGGTCCGCCCGATTGGGTCAGGAAGATGACGCGCTTGGCCTTGGCGGCGAAGTGCGGGAGGTTCGGCAAGCCGATCTTCGGGGCGCCGTCCGCCGCGAGGGCGCGGCCGACGAGCGTCGAGAGCGCCATGGCGCCGATCGAGAGGCCGGTGCACTGGCCGAGGAAATAGCGACGGGAGGCGTCGAAGGGGTCGGTGCTCATGCGAGGCGATGCAGTTTGTAGGGGTAGACGTTGCCGCTGGCCCACTGGCAGACGTAAAGGTCGCCGCGGGCGTCGACGCAGACGTCGTGGCAGTTGTTGAAGACGGGCTGGTCCTGCAGCATGGCTTGGAGCCTTCCGTCGACATACTTGGGTTCCTGGCCGCCAGGGTTCGAGACGACGCGGTTGTTCTCGTCGAGGATGGTGACGAAGCCGCGGCCCTGCCACATACGGTAATCGTCCGGCTTGGCGCCGAAGCAGACGCCGGAGTAGAGGTGCTTGCCGGCGATCACGGGTCGGCTGACGTAGGCGCCGGGGAGATAGACGCCCTTGACGTGCTTTCCTTCGAGGGTGAACCAGTTGAATTCGTTGCGGACACGTTCCGTGCAGACGAGCAAGGGCTCGGGGCCTCGGTTGTCGATGGCGACGCCATGGGCCTGCATGAACTTGCCGGGGTTCGTCGGCTGGGTGCTCTTGCCGCCGAATTTGCTGAGATACTTGCCGGTCTTGTCGAAGCGGAGGATGAACTGCGAGCCGTAGCCGTCGGCGACGTAGATGTCCCCGTTCGGCGCGACGGCGGTCTCGGTCGGGGCGTAAGGTTCCTTGTCGGAGTAGGCGCCGCACTTCTGCGCGTGCGGGAGTTCGAGCACGACCTTGCCGGCCAGGGTGGTCTTGGCGATGCGTCCGGAATTGTCCGTGAGGTAGAGGTACTCGGTGCCGTCGGCCTCGCGATGCAGCGTCAACCCATGTCCGGCGCCCATGCCGAGGGTCCACGCGTCGAGCACCTTGCCCTGGGTGTCGAAGACGAGGACGTTGTTCTGCTTGTGATTGGTGATCAGGAAGAGGCGTCCGTCGGCGGACTGGACCATCTCATGGCAATCCTTCACGGGGTGCTTGGATTTATCGGCCTGGCACCAGAGCTTATCCACCCGGTAGCGGAGCGCGCCGTGGCCGACGATGGCGCCGTGATGCGCCGGCGTGGCGCCGGCCTGAGCCAGCACGCGCGGGGCCGCCAACGCGGCCAGACCGGTGGCGAGGAAGGAACGACGGGAGAGGGGGGGCATTTGGAATAGATGACAGATGGCGGATGACAGATGGATGCTGTTTGGGTGTGTCTCCTATACTCGATACTCCATACTCAATACTCTCATTCCCGCGTGATCGCCTCATCGAGGTTGAGGGCGAGGCTCGCGACCAGGGTCCAGGCGGCGAGTTCGGGCAAGTCGCTGACCGAGGGATTGCGTTGGCCGACTTTGAGGAACTTGGCGGCGTCGGCCGGATGCGCGCGGTAGTAGGCCCTTGCTTCCATCAGCGTCTTGCCGAGCGCCGCGGCTTCGCGGTCGTCGCCTTCGCGCGACAAGACCTTGCGCAGGAGCTTCTGGATCCGACCGGAGTCGCCGCCTTCCTTCATCACTTCCGCCGCGATCGCCTGCGAGGCTTCGAGGTAGGTGAGGTCGTTCTGCAGGGTCAGCGCCTGCAGCGGGGTGTTGGTGCGACCGGTGCGCACTTCGCACGAGCGGCGCTGCGCGGAGTCGAACAGGAAAGTGGGGGCGATCGACCGCCGCCAGAAGGCGTAGAGGGTCCGGCGATACTGGGCCGCGCCTTCGCTGGGCTCATACTTGAACCGGCCCATGAAGAGTTCTTCCCAGACGCCATCGGGCTGGTAAGGACGCACCGGAGGTCCTCCGAGCGCCGGATTGAAGAGGCCGGCGGTCCGTAGCGCGGCGTCACGGATCATCCAGCTGGGCAGACGGAAACGCGCGCCGCGGGCCAGCAGTTTGTTCTCAGGGTCCTTGGCGAGCAGGGCAGGGGTGACCGAAGAGTCCTGACGATAGGTGCGGCTCATGACGATGAGCTTGAGCGTCCGCTTGATGTCCCAGTCGTGCTCGACGAGGTCGACGGCCAGCCAGTCGAGCAGCTCGGGATGGATCGGGCGCTCACCTTGCAGGCCGAGGTCTTCGGTGGTCCGCACGAGTCCTTGACCGAAGAGCATCTGCCAGAGGTGGTTCACGGTCACCCGGGCGGTCAGCGGGTTCTCCTTGGCGGTCAGCCAGCGCGCCAGTCCGAGACGATTCCGCGGCGCGCCTTCCGGCCAGCCGACCAGCGCCTGCGGGACGTCCGGGGTGACTTTGTCGCCATGCTTGTCCCAGACGCCCCGCACGAGCACGAAGGTTTCCCGGGGCTGCTTACGCTCGGCGAGGACCATGACGTTGAGCTTGCCGCTTGCCGCCTTGGCTTCGCCGAGCTGACGCTGGGCCCGCTCCAGCGCGAGGCGTGAGGTCTGGTAAGGAACGTGGTCCGCCAGGAACTCACCGAAGAGACGGGCGCGCAGCTTGTCTCCGACGGGCTGACCTGCGGGCAGGGCGGCGAGTTCTTCGCGCGGACTCGGGCCGACCTTGTTCACGGCTTCGCCCGCCTCGGCGGCGAGCGCGATGCGGAAGCGGCCGATGTTGGCGTCGCCGAGCGTCGACCGCTGGCGGAGTTCGATCAGGAGCTCGTCGTCCGGTCCGAGCACGAGCGGCTCGGCGAGCGCGTAGACGGCGACGTGCGGCTTGGTCTTGTCTGTGCCCTTGGTGGTCCAGCCGTTGCGCGGGTCGTCGTCGAGCGTGTCCTTCACGTCCCCGTAGTTGCCGTTCTTCTTCTTGTCGGCCATCGCGTCGGCGACGGCGTTGGCGATGAGGATGTCCCGGAGCTGGTTGTTGCCGCGGGTGCGGACCTGCAGCTTGAGGTCGGTGAGCTTGAACTCCCCGTCCTTGCCGCGGGAGAGGGCGCCGCCGGTATGCGTGGGGTGAGGCAGGACTTCCAGACGCAGGCCGGTGATGCGGTCGAGGCGGTCATGGCTGACGATCCGGTATTCGTCCTGGTTGGGGTGCGGCCCGGACGACTGGATCGCACCGTCTGCTTCCTGCTTGAGGATGGTGCCTTCGGCGGTCTCGAGCGAGGCCGCCTTGATCACCTTCCAGGTCTGCCAACCGGCGGCGACTTCGCCGCGGCGCTTGCCAAGCCAGGTTCCGAAGGGCGCTTCGGCTTCCTTGCGGGCTTTCTCTTCCGCCGGCTTGACCGCATCGACCAGCTGCTGGGCTTCGGCGATCGCGCGGGCGGCATGC
Organism: Verrucomicrobiota bacterium; assembly: GCA_030834165.1. Taxonomy (GTDB): domain Bacteria; phylum Verrucomicrobiota; class Verrucomicrobiia; order Opitutales; family UBA953; genus UBA953. Next base: position 20,851 of record JAURFU010000013.1, on the reverse strand, counting down.
TTGGACTGGTAGGGCAGGAAAGGCTTGGCGCCGCCGCCGGCCTTGCCGTCTTCGTCGATGCTGTTGAAGAAAGCCGAGAGGGCGTAGTAGTCGGCCTGGGTGATGGGGTCGAACTTGTGCGTGTGGCACTGCGCGCAGCCGAGGGTCATGCCCAGCCAGGTCGTGCCCATGGTATTCACCCGGTCGAGGACGTAGTCGACGCGCGATTCCTCCGGGTCGCGACCGCCTTCGCCGTTGGTCATGTGGTTGCGGTGGAAGCAGGTCGCGAGCTTCTGCTCGGCGGTGGCGTTCGGCAGGAGGTCGCCGGCGAACTGTTCCAAGGTGAACTGGTCGTAACGGACGTTCCGGTTGAACGCTTCGACGACCCAATCCCGCCAGGGCCAGTTGGTACGCGTGGAGTCCGACTGGAATCCGTCGGTGTCCGCGTAGCGAGCGGCGTCCAGCCACCACATGGCCATGCGTTCGCCGTAGTGCGGTGAGGCGAGCAGGCGGTCGACGGCCTTCTCATAAGCCGTGGGCGAGGTGTCCGCGAGGAAGGCGGCGGTCTCCGCCTCCGTCGGCGGCAGGCCGGTGAGGTCGAAGGAGAGCCGGCGGAGCAGCGTGTGCTTCGGGGCTTCCTTCGCGGGGGTCAGTCCCTCGGCGGCCAGCTTCTTGCCGACGAAGTAGTCGACGGGGTGTCCGGTCGCGGCCGCCTTGACGGGGGCCTCGAAGGACCAGTGCTTCCCCCAGACGGCGCCTTCGGCGATCCAGCGACGCAGGATGTCCACCTGCTCCTTGCTCAGCCGGGCCTTGTGCGACTTGGGCGGCGGCATGAGCTCGTCTTCGTCGGAGGTCACGATCCGTTCGATCAGGGCGCTGACGTCCGGTTTGCCGGGCACGAAGGCTTCCTTGGCGAGGGCCGCCTCGCGGACGTCCAGCCGGAGCTTGGCCTTGCGGTGCGATTCGTCCTGGCCGTGGCAGCCGAAGCAGTTGTCGGAGAGGATGGGCAGGACGTCGCGGCTGAAGCTGACCGGCTCCGCCGCGGAAGCGGGGAGGGCGAGCGCCAGGAAGGCGAGGAGCAGCGGGGCCGGCTGATTCATCTGGGGGTTATTCTACGCCGATGCCGGCAGTTTGAAATGGCATGCCCCGACCGGCGGGTTGTATTATCCTACCATGGCTCAGCTCCCCGTCGCCAACCGCTTCCCGGTCTCGCTCTACGCGACCCCGAATCCTTCGCACCAGGAGGTCTTCTATACCGTCCCGCGCGCCGGTCATCTGCTCGCCGGCCCGGAGCATCATATCAAGCGCGACCACTTCCCCGGACATGAGCTGATCCTCTGCCTCCGCGGCAAAGGTTGGACCCGCATCGCGGGCCGCACGCATCAGGTCCGCCGCGGCGACCTGGTCTGGATCAACTGCCACCACCCGCACGAGCACGGCGCGGTGCCGGACGATCCCTGGGAGGTGTACTGGATCCGCGCCGAGGGGCCGCGTCTGGCGCAGTTGTCCGACCTCCTCGGCGTCCGCGAGGCCCCGGTGGTCGCCGGCATGGACCTGCGTGCGGCCACGCCGGTGTTCAAGGAGCTCTTCCGGCTCATCCCGGCCGACTCTCCCGAGTCGCCGGCGCTGATCCATGCCCAGGTGGCCGCGCTCATCGCCCTGGCGTATTGCGCCCGCCAGCGCTCGAGCGAGCTCGCGCCCAAGGTGCCGCCGGCCCTCGCCCGCTGCGTCGAGCAGATGAAGCTTTTCTACTTCGAGAAACATACGGTGCCTTCGCTCGCCCGGCTCGCCGGGCTGAGTCCGACCCATTTCTCGCGGGTCTTCAAATCGTCCTTCGGGACCAGTCCGATCGACTGGCTGCGGCGCGAGCGCATCAGCCAGGCCAAGCGACGGCTGGCCGACACGGCCGACGACATCAAGGAGATCGCCGAGCAGGTGGGCTATTCCGACCGCTACTTCTTCAGCAAGGACTTCAAGAAGCATACGGGGTTCACGCCGACGCAGTTCCGCGTGCGCGAGACCGACCGACTGCGGACGGAGTGAGCCGGACCAAGGAAGGCATCGAGGGCGTGGCCGTGCCAACTTGCTCAAGGAGAAGCCGTAAGCAATGCGTCGTGCATGGGTAGGGATGACCGGCCCGGTCATCCGTGGGCGCGCGGGCCGCACGCCCCTGCCAACCATCCTACCCCACAGAGTTCGGTATCTTCCCGCCACCCGCCACCTGAGGCTGCCACCTGCCACCCGAAACGATTCAACGAATCAAAGGGAAACCGGAGACCGGAATATATGCTGCGGTTATATGTCCCCAGCTAACTATCCGGTCTCCCTTTGCTGCCCCCTTTGAGTGCTGCCTCTGTCACGAGGTAGGGATGACCGGCCCGGTCATCCGTGGGCGCGCGGGCCGCACGCCCCTACCTTTGAATACCGCGGGGTAGGGCCGAGCACCCTTGCCCGGACGCGGCTGCTTACTTGCCCGAGCCGACGTATTCCTGACGGTCCACGTCCCCGCTTTTGTCCTTGTCGAAGCGCACGAAGTTCAGGGCCGCCTGCTCGGGGTCGGGCTGCCGGACCATGAATTCCTCCTTGTTCAGCTTGCCGTCCTTGTTGGCGTCGCGGGCGTCGAACATGGCTCCGCGGTCGCGCGTGCCGGCCTTGGGGTCGCCCTTGGCGGCTCCCTTGCCTTTCTTGCCTTTGCCGGCGTTGCTTTCCGTGTTCTGCGCCGTCGACGGAGCGATGGGCGGCGGCAGGAACTTCGTCAGGCGGGCGATCACTTCGGCGTGTTCGGCCTTGGCCGCCACGTTCACGGTCTCGTGGGGGTCGTTGGTCTCGTCATAGAGCTCGGTGGCGTGGATGGCGTTGTCCTTGCGGTCGCGCCAGAGCGTCAGGCGCCAGCGGTCATCGCGGATGCTGTAGCCCATGAGGGTCTTGCCGGCATCGCTGCGCGGATACTGGCTGATGGCGACGGGGCGGACGCGCGCTGCGGCGTCGTCGAGCACCGGCTTGAGGCTCACGCCTTCGACGTCCTTGGGCTTGGGCAGTCCGCAGACGTCGGCGAGGGTGGGGTAGATGTCGATGAACTCGGCCAGCGAGGCGCTCTTGCGTCCGGCCGCCTTCTGTCCGGGCACGCTGATCAGCAGGGGCGCCCGCGCGGCGACCTCGAAGTTGGTGTGCTTATGCCACAGGCCGTGCTCGCCGAGCTGCCAGCCGTGGTCGCCCCAGAGGACGATGACGGTGTCCTGCGCCAGGCCTTCCTTTTCCAGCGCGTCCAGGACCAGCCCGACCTGGGCGTCCATGTAGCTGATGGCGGCGTAATAACCGTGACGGAGCGTCCGGGCGGTCGCGTCATCGACGACGCCGTCCTTCGGCATGCCCGCGTAGCTGCCGAGTTCGCCGTTGGTGTGGCCGACGAACTTAGGCGCGTCCGCCGGGAGTTTCTGGAAGGCGGGGACGTAGATGTCCTTGGGGTCGTAGAGATCCCAGTATTTCTTGGGGGCGACGAACGGCAGGTGGGGCTTGGCCATGCCGACGGCCAGGAAGAAGGGCTTTCCTTGTTTCTTGAGCTCGGCCAAGGTCGTGGCCGCGAGGCGGGCGGTCTTGCCGTCAGTGTAGGTGTCGTCCGCGACGTCTGCCGATTCATAGGCCGGACCCCGTCCGCGACCTTTCTTGTCGACGTTGCCGGCCTGGAGCTGCTGGTTCGCCGGGGTGGCGTATTGCGGCGCCTTGGGGGTCTGCCAGGGCACCGTCCAGCTGGGAGCATCGTCGAAACCGCCATGGAAGATCTTGCCCATGCCTTGGCTGTGGTAGCCGTGGTTCTTGAAATATTGGGCGACGGTGACGGCTTCGGGTAGGGCGGTGCGGAAGTGCGTCTCGAGGTCCCAGACGCGGGTGGCGTCGGGGCGTCGGCCGGTCATGAGCGACGAGCGTGACGGACTGCACACGGCCTGCTGGCAGTAAGCGCGGTCGAAAGTGGTCCCCCTCGCGGCGATCCGATCCATGTTCGGAGTCTTGATGACCTTGCTCCCGGAGGCGTTGACTTCGGGTCGCAGGTCATCGACGGCGATGAACAGGACGTTGAGCGGCTTGGTTTCGCCGGCGGTCAGGGCGGCGCAACAAAAGCCAAAAGCGAGGAGTCGGGTGAACGTCATGGGGTAAGCTCATCCTAGTAACCCCCGCCGATGGGCAAGGTTTCATCTTGGGTTAACTCAAAGAGGAGCCTGAGACCGGTGGGCTGATCTCTGTCTCGAGGTAGGGATGACCGGCCCGGTCATCCAAGGGTGTGCGGGCCGCACGCCCCTACCTTTACGCCACCCAGCCAATCATCCGGTTTCCGGTCTCCCTTTGAGAGCCGCATCTCACCTTTGCACTTTTGCACAGGAGCTCCGCTCCGCTTTGCACCTTTGCACTGCCTCGCTCAGCGATCCGCAGCGATGAGTTCCCATCCCTTGCGATACGGCTTCGTCAGCAAGGCTTCGGCTTCGGGCTTGCCCGGGAACTTCATCGCGGCGGCGTCCCAATCAAGTTTCACGCCCGAGAAGCGCGAGGCGACGTTGCCGAGCTGCACGGCTTCGGTCAGCGGGCCGGCGTAGGCGAAATTATCCGTGGTCTCGTGGCCCTCGACGATCGCGTCCACCCAGGCGTGGTAGTGGCTTGAGCCTTCGACGTAATCAGCGAGGTCGACCGCCACCTTGTCCGTGGGCTTGTCCTTGGCCCGGGCGCGACGGGCGAGCTCGCCGGGGTTGAGGTTCTTGCCGAACTTCTCCTCGGGGAAGAGCATCGGCATGCCGACGTGCGGGAGCATCATGACGCCGAGCTCGCCGATGAAGATGGAGCCGGCGTTGACGAATTTCTTGCCGGCCGGCATCTGCGCGAGCGCAAGGTCAGGCAGGCGGCCGCCGTCATACCAGGTGACCTTGAGGGTGTCGCCTTTGGTGTATTCGGTGCCGGGGAAGGTCCACTCGATCGTCTGCTCGCGGCACCAGGTCTGCGGATTGGCGCCGACGCTGTCCGCCTTGACGCTGAGCGGGTTGCCCAGCTTGAGCGCGGTGAAGACGGGGTCCAGCAGGTGGCAGCCGAAGTCGCCCATGGTGCCGCAGCCGAAGTCCACCCAGTCGCGCCACTTGAAGGGGTGGTAGACGTCCGGCGCGAACTCGCGGGCGGGCGCGCAGCCGAGCCAGAGGTCCCACTCGACGCCGGCGGGCACGGGACCGGAGGCCGGGGCGGCGGTCATGCCGGTGTACTTGTTGCCGGTGTTCGGATGCCAGGTGTGCACGGCGAGGATCTTGCCGATGCGTCCGGTCTGGATGAGTCTCACGCCCGTACGGTATTCCTTGGCGGAATGGATCTGGTTGCCCATCTGGGTGCGGACTTTCGACTTGGCGGCCTGCAGGCGGAGCTGACGGGCTTCCCAGACGGTGTGCGTGAGCGGCTTCTGGCAGTAGACGTGCTTGCCGGCGCGCATGGCGACCATGGTGGGCAGCGCATGCATATGGTCCGGGGTCGAGACGGTCACGGCATCGAAGCCGTCGCCGAGCTTGGCGAACATCTCGCGCCAGTCGGCGTAGTGGGTCACGCCGGGATAACGGGCGTCGATCTTCGCAAAGCGTCCGGCGTCGATGTCGCAGAATCCGACGAACTTGGCCTTGGGGTGCGAACCGGTCTCGTGGATGTCGCTGTAACCTTTGCCGTCGACCCCGACCGCGGCGATCTGGACCTGTGAGTTCAGGTTCCGTGCGCGGACGACGGCGGGGAAGGCGAGCGTGGCCAACGCGGCGGACTTCAGGAAGGAACGTCGGGACAGGGACATGGCGGGGTGGGTTGGGGTGAGCAGATTGAGCCCTCCGTTCTCCTCCATGGCAATCCACCGATATGACCTTAATCCGCTGTAACTGACTCTTATTCCGCTCAAGGGGAAACCGGACATCGCCAAAACATTCTCAGGTCCCAGGTCTCGGCCATCAGGTCTCGAGTTCGGGTGTTCAGCATCAGGTTCAGGTTCGGGACTTTTTGGATGTCTCTCACCTTTGCACATTTGCACGCGGCCATGCCGTATTTGCGCTTTTGCACATTAATACCCGCACCCGTACCCGCACCAGATGACCCGTACCTGATACCCGATCAGCCGTGACCCGAGACCCGAAGCGGTGCTCTCTGGTCCACCAGCCTCCGAGCCTCCGGGCCTCTGGTATTCCTAGCCCCAGCCCTAGCCCTGGCTCTAGACCTCGCGAAATAACGCTCCACGTTATTTCGCGTACGCTTCCCTCGCCGCCTTCTGGAACTCGCGACGGATATCACTCTGGTCGGAATTCTTGAGGTCGGTGCGCTGGATCAGCAGGACGTAGGCTCGCTGCTTGACGGGGTCGATCCACGCCTGGGTGCCGTAGGCGCCCCCATGGCCATACGAGCCTGCGCAGAGGCTTTCGGTCACGCCCTGCGGCTCGCCGACGATGTGGAAGCCGAGACCCATGCGCATGCCCGGCGCGAAGCTGACTCCGGGCAGGTCGCCCAGTTGGTTAGTGGTCATCTGCTTCAGCGTCGCGGACTTGAGGTAACGACGGCCGTCCAGTTCGCCCTCATTGAGCAGCATCTGGTAGAGCTGGCCGAGGTCTCGGGCGCAGGAGTAGAGCCCGCCGGCCGGGATCGCGGTGCGCTTCAGGTCGTGCAACGGTTCGCTGAAACGACTGTTCTTGGCCTCGACCAGGCCGCCGCTGCTCTTGTCCAGCGAATAGGGCTTCGCGACGACGTCGAGCTGGTCTGGGTTCGGCCAGAAGGTGGTGTTCTCCATGCCGAGCGGATCGAACAGGCGCTCCTGCATGAAGTCGGCGTACGGTTTGCCGCTGGCGACTTCGATGATGCGGCCCAGGAGGTTGATGGCGTTGTTGTTGTAGGTCCACTTGCTGCCGGGCTCGGTGATGAGCGGGCGCGTAGCGTAGGCCTCGGCCATCGCCGCCAAGGGCAGGGTGTCGACCGGCTTGCCCGCGGGCGTCGCGACGGTGGTGTCGAGCCCGCTGGTGTGCGTGAGCAGGTCCTTGACGGTGACGAGGCGCTTGGGCGCGACGAGGCCCTGCGCGGTCTTGAGCTGGATGCCCTTGAAGGCGGGCACGTATTTTTCGACCGGGTCGTCCAGCTTCACCTTGCCTTCTTCGACGAGCATCATGACGCCCAAGGCGGTCATAGGCTTGGTCATCGAGGCGATCCAGAACATCGATTCCTTGCTCATCGAGCGCTTCTGCGCCACGTCTGCCAGGCCGAAGGCTTCGACGGCGATGAGTCCGTCCGGTCCGACCACCGCGGTCACGGCGCCGGTGATCACGTCGCCGTCGACGAAATGCTGCAGCGCGAAAGCCGTGACGGCGTTCTCATTGTCGGGCATCGGCTTCTGCTGGCGGCAGCCGGTCAGCAGGAGGAATCCAAGGACGAGGCTCAGGAAGCGCATGGTGTGGCCACAAGATGCACGATGGAAGATGGGGGGAAAGGATGAAAGATGGAGGACTGAATTGAGGACTGCGTTGAGGGCTGAATTGAGGAGAAGATGGCTGAATCGATGGCAGAGGACTGAGTCGATGACAGAGGTTGGCTGCAGCTTGCCATTCTCAGGTCCCGGGTCTCAGCCATCAGGTCACGGGTTCGGGTGTTCGGCACCAGGTGCAGGTGCGGGACTTTTTGGATGTCTCTCACCTTTGCACTTTTGCACGCGGCCACGCCGCATTTGCACCTTTGCACTTTATTACCCGCACCCGCACCTGAACCTGATAACCGATACCTGATACCCGATTGGCTGAGACCTGAGACCTGAAGATGTGTTCTCTGATCCACCGAGCCTCTGAGCCTCCGGGCCCTGATTTGCAATCCTTGTCCACGTATCACCTTGCCCACGTGCCCCCTCGCGGCTCCGCCGCGCATGTCTCCGGCCCTCGTGCCCTCCGGCCCACGAACTATTCTCCCACCGCAAACTTCAACCGATACTGCGCTTTGTTCCATTCGCCGACGGTGAGCGCGTAATCGAGGCGGGCCTGGATGAGGTCCTGCTGGGACTGCAGCGTCTCGAGCACCACGCCGACGGCGAGTTCCTTGCGTCCGAGCGCGAGCTTGTAGCCGGCTTCGGCGGTCTTGACGCCTTCCTCGGCGATCTTGAGCTGCTGCGCGAGGTAATGGGTGCTGGCCTGAGCTTCGACGACCTGACGGACGATCTCATCGCGCGCCCGCGCTTCGCCGAGCTGGGTCTGCTTGAGTCGCGCCTTGGCGCCGTCCGACCGAGAGCTGTCGAACAGTCCGCCGGCGCCGATCTTCCAGGAAAGGGTGACGAAGGTGTCCGTGCTGTTGTCGAAATCCCGGCGGGCCGAACTGGCGCTGCCGCCGAGTCCGCCGGCGAAGACCTGCGCGCCGAGCGTCGGGTAGAGCGGGGCGTAGTCGGCGGCTTTGCCTTGCTGGGTCGCGGCTTCCTGCAGGGCTCCGGCGGCCTGCAGTTCCGGGCGACGCGAGACCGCGAGGCGGACCTGGTCGTCGAGTTTGGCGTCGGTCTTGACGAGCGTCAGCGCGAGCGGGCGGTCGTCCGCCGGCCTCAGGCTTTCGGCGATGTCGAGACGCAGCGTCTGCGCGAGGCGGGCGGCGTCGCCGCGCCGCTGGTCCAGCGCCTGACGCAGCCGCAGCTCCAGCCGGTGGACCTGGCTGGCGGCGCGGAGTTCGTCGCCCTTGAAGGTGACGCCGGCCTTCACGCCCTTGGTGAGCTGCCCATGGTATTCGCGGGCGGTCTTCACGGCGTCCTCGAGCAGGGCGACGGTCTGATGCGAACGGCTGAGTTCGAAATAGGCGGCGGCGGCGGCGAGCACGGTCTGCCGGCGCTGGGCTTCGAACTGATGGCCGGCCGCGAGCGCGACCTGCTTCGCCGCGAGGCGACGATACACGGCTTCGCCGAGTTCCAGCGAGACGCCGAGCGTGGCGCCGGCGCTGACGGATTCCTTGGTGATGTCGCTCACCTGGCCGACGATGTCCTGCAGCTGGCCGGAATGCTTGCGATAACCGACGCCGGGCGAGATCGTCGGGAAGAGGGCCCAGACGGTGCTGTCCGCGCTGGCCTGCGCTTCCCGCCAACGGGCTTCCGCCAGCTGGACGTCCAAGGACTGGGCCCCGGCGAGCCGCAAGGTGGTCGGGAGGTCGATGGGTTCACTGCGGACGGCTTCCTGGCCGGCGAGCGGGCCCGCGGCAAGGCCGAGGGCAAGGAGGTGGGCGAGGCGCATCACTTGGCGAGGGTGACGGCCTGGCCGTCGGTGAGGGGCGTGGCGCCGACCACGAGCACGTCTTCGTCCGGCTTGACCCCGTCGAGGACCTCGAGGTTCACGCCGTCGTTGAAGCCGGCCTTGAGGACGCGGCGACGGGCCTTGCCGGCCTCATGCACGTAGGCGGTGGCGACGGTCTTCTCCATGACGACGGCGGTGAGGGGCAGGAGCTTCGTGCCGCGATGCGTCTCGATGCCGAGCTTGACGTTGGCATACATGCCGGGCTTGAGCGCGCCGGTCGGGTTGGCGAGCTCGGTCTCGATGAGCATGGTCTTGCTCGGATTGTCGAGCACGCCGGCGGTGCGGGTGAGCTTGCCTTCGAAGGGCTTCGCGCCCGCGGCTTCGGCGAGGATGCTGACGGCCTGGCCGGGGGCCGCGAGGCCGGCTTCGACTTCCGGCAGGGCGGCCTGCACGCGCACGCTGGCGAGGTCGGTCAGGACGAAGAGCGCCGCCTGGCCCGCGCCACCGCCGGTCGCGGCGGGGACGAACGCGCCGAGGTCGACCGAGCGGCGGCTTACGACGCCGGCGAAAGGCGCGCGGATCTGCGCGAAGCCGAGCAAGGTGGCGTTGCGCTCCTGCTGGGCCTTGGCGATGGCGAGCTTGGCCACGGCGGCGTCCACCTGCTGGCGAGGCACGAGGTCAGGGGCTTGTTTGTAGGCTTCCTGCGCGCGCTTGGCTTCCAGCTCCGCGATTGCGAGTTCGGCCCGCGTCCGGGCTTCGTCGGCGACGAGCTCCGGGACTTCGAGTTCGGCCAGCACGGCGCCGGCTTCGACGCGGTCGCCGATGTCGACGCGCAGGGCCTTCACGTAGCCGCCGACCTTGGCGTAGAGGGCCACCTGCTGGCGCGGGCGGACTTCGCCGAGCAACTGCACGGAGCGGGTGATGTCCCCGGTCTTGAGCCGCGTGACGGTGAGGTCGGCGGCCTGCAGGGAGAGGGCGCTCAGGAAGAGCGCGAGGAGCTTAGGAGACGGCATGGTCTTTGTGGTAATGGGGGCTGTGGGGATCGTCAGGGTCGACGGAAAGGGAGGCGCGGCCGACGGAGCCCATGAGCCAGGCATAGGCGGCGGGGACGACGGTGAGCGTGGCGAAGGTGCCGAAGATGAGACCGCCCATGACCGCGCGGCCGAGCGGAGCGGTCTGGCTGCCCGCTTCGGACCAACCGAGGGCCATGGGGATCATGCCGGCGAGCATGGCGAGCGAGGTCATCAGGATCGCGCGGAGGCGCGTGGAGCCGGCTTGGAAGGCGGCCGCTTCCGCGGTGGCTCCGCCGCGTCGGGCTTCCTCGGCCGCGGTGAGCAGGAGGATGGAATTCGCGACGGCGACGCCGACGGCCATGATGGCGCCGATGAAGCTTTCGATGTTCAACGTCGAGCCGGTGGCCAGCAGCCCGGCGATGACGCCGGCGATCACGACGCTGAGCGAGACCAGCACGATGCCGGCCAGGCGGATGCTCTGGAAGTTGGCCGCGAGCAGGAGGGTGACGATGACGAGCGCGATGCCGAGGCCGGCTCCTAGGCCGTTGAGGAGTTCGCGCAGCGGGGGGACCTGGCCGCGCTGGTCGACCTTGACCTTGGCGGGCGGCTTGCCGGCGGCGGTGATGGCTTCGTCGATCCGCGCCGAGAGGTGGCCGAGGTCCGTGCCGGCGTAGTTCGCGGTGAGGGTCGCGAGGCGCTGCATGTTGTAACGGTCGAACTGGGCGACGGTGGTGCTTTCCTTGAGCGTGGCGATCGAGCGCAGCAGCACGGGCTGCTGGCCGGTCGACCCGACGGGAAGGTTGCGGAGGTCCTCGGCGCTCTTGGTCTGCGCGGGCGGCACCTGGACCTGCACCTGCAGGGCGACGCCGGTCTTGGGGTCGGCCCAGTAGTTGGCGAGGATGAAGCGGCTCGAGCCGGCGGCCTCCACGACGGAGCGCGCGGCGTCGGCGAGCCGCACGCCCATGAGTCCGGCTTTCTCGCGGTCGATGTTCACTTCGAGCGAAGGGGTGTCGATGGTCTGCGCGAACTGGAGGTCGCGCAGCTCGGGGATCTTGGCCAGCTGGGCGCGGATGGCCTCCGCATGCGCGCGGTTGTCCGCCAGCGAAGGGCCGCTGACGGCGATCTCGATCGGGGTCGGCGCGCCGAAACTCATGACGCGGCTGACGATGTCCGCGGGTTCGAAGGAGAGGCGGACGTCCGGCAGGGCCGCGGCGAGCCGCCGGCGCAGGCTTTCCTTCGCTGCTTCGAGGTCGACCTTGGCTCCTTCCTTGAGCTGGACCTGCAAGGTCGCCTCGTCGGTGCCGCTGTTCCAGGCGTGGACGAGGTTGACGGGGTAGTTCGGCGCATGCACCCCGACCAGGCCGAGCGTGGTGCCGATGTTGCCGTCGCCGACTTCCTCGCGGATGACTTCGAGCACGCGCAAGGCGATCTGCTCCGTGCGCTCGAGCTTGGTCCCGGCCGGAGCCCGCAGGCGGACCTGGAGCTGGCCGTTATTGGCAGGCGGGAAGATCTCGCGGCCGAGTTTCGGGCCGACGCCGAAGATGAAGAGTCCGGCCAGCGCCACGGCGGCGACGGCGATGAGGGCCCCCCGGGCGAGGACGCCGCGCAGGATGGCCTCATAGCGGGCCTTGACGCCGGCGAAGAAGCCCGGGGCGTGCGCGCCTTCGTCCTTGAGCAGCCAGACCGCCAGGATCGGGAGCAAGGTGGACGACAGCGCGTAGGAGGCGAACATGCTGAAGCCGACGGCGAGCGAGAGCGGCAGGAAGAGCGCCTGCGCAGGGCCTTCCATGAAGAGGGAGGGGAGGAAGACGGCCACCACGCACGCCATGGCGAGGAAGCGCGGGCCGGCGGTCGCGGTGATCGCGGTCCGCACGGCGCGTGCGACAGGCAGGCCTTTCTCTCGTTCCTGCTGGATGGCTTCGATGGCCACGGTGGCTTCGTCCACGAGGATGCCGACGGCCAGCGCGAGGCCGCCCAAGGTCATCAGGTTGATGGTCTGCCCGCAGAGCCAGAGGCCGAGCACGGCGATGAGAAGGGCGAGGGGGATGTTGACGACCACGACCAGCGTGCTGCGGGCGTCCCGCAGGAAGAGGTACACCATCAGGCCGGTGAGCACGGCGCCCAGCACGGCCTCGAGGAAGAGGTCCGCGATCGCGCGCTCGACGATCGGGCTCTGGTCCATCTCGTAGCCGACCTTGATGTCCGCCGGCACGGCGTTCTGGAAGACGGGAAGGTTGGCTTTGACGAGGCTGGCGACGGTGAGCGTGGAGGCGTCCGCGCGCTTGGTGACGGGGATGTAGACGGTGCGACGTCCGTTCACGAGGGCGTAGCTGGTCACGGCATCGGCGCCGTCGACGACCTGCGCGAGGTCCCGGATGAGCACGGCGGGGTTCTGGCCAGGCCGGACGGGGACGTTCTCCAGGTCCTTGATGGTCCTGACCGTCGCGTTGATCGGGACGAGGAGGTTCTGGTCGCCGAGCACGAGGTTGCCCGCGGGCACGATCGCGTTGGCTCCGGCCAAGGCGGCCGCGACTTCCTCGGGGGTGACGCCGGTGCTGCGCAAACGGTCGGGGTTCAGGTTGATGAGGATCGTGCGGGCGCTGCCGCCGAAGGGCGGCGGGGCCGAGACGCCGGGCAGGGTGGCGAAGAGCGGACGGACGGTGTTCAGCGCGGCGTCCTGCAGCTGCGCGACGGAACGGGTCTCGCTCGCGAAGACGAGCTGGCCGATGGGCACGCTGCCGGCGTCGAAACGCATGACGAACGGGGGCACGGTGCCGGGCGGCATCATCGACCGCGAGCGGTTAACCTGGGCGATGGTCTCGCTCATGGCCTGCGACATGTCCGTCCCGGGGTGGAACTGGAGCTTCATCACCGCCGCGCCCTGGATGTTCTTCGATTCGACGTGCTCGATGCCGGTGATGTAGAGGAAGTGGTATTCGTAAAAGAAGGTGAGGAAGCCTTCCATTTTCGCGGCGTCCATGCCGCCGTAGGGCTGGGCGACGTAGATCGTCGGGACGTTCAGGGGCGGGAAGACGTCCTTGGCCATGCGGTTGAGGCCGAAGACCGCGGACAGGACGAGGGCGAGGACACCGACGACCAAGGTGACCGGCCGACGAAGGACCATGGAAAGTAAGCTCATGAAAGGGGGTACGTAGAGAACCTTACTTTCTCCCAAAGATTTCAACACCTATCCTGTTTATAATGTGACAAATCGGTGTCGGAAGGCAGCGGGTCTGATTTCGTTCGGAATGCTGAACGTGTCTTACCCCGTCTGCTTCGCTCGGGCTAGGGCAGTTGCAGCTTTCCGTTCTCGGGTCCCTGGTCTCAGTCATCAGGTCCCGGGTTGGGGTATTCGGCATCAGGTTCAGGTTCGGGCCTGTTTGGATGTCTCTCACCTTTACACCTTTGCACGCGGCCACGCCGCATTTGCACCTTTGCACATTATCACCCGCACCTGATACCCGATCAGCTGAGACCCGAGACCTGAATGTAACTCTGTCTCTCACTTTTGCACCTTTGCACAGGCCGCAGGCCGATTTGCACCTTTGCACGGTTTCTTCCCAGCCCCGGCCCTGGCCCTAGCTCTAGCCCTTGCGCGCTACGCACGCTTCGCCTTTTTCCGCATCATACTCCCCGCACCATTTCGCGATCACGAGCGTGGCGACGGTGTTGCCGATGAAATTGGTGATGGCGCGGGCCTCGGACATGAACCGGTCCACGCCGATGATGAGCGCGATGCCGGCGACGGGGATCGAGCCGGTGGTGGCCAGCGTGGCGGCGAGGGTGATGAAGCCGCTGCCGGTCACGCCGGCCGCGCCCTTGGAGGTGAGCAAAAGCACCGCTAGGAGGCTGAGCTGCTGCCCGAGCGTCATGGGGGTGTCCGTGGCCTGGGCGATGAACAGCGCCGCCATGGTCAGATAGATGCACGTGCCGTCCAGGTTGAACGAATAGCCGGCGGGAACGACGATGCCGACGACGGGCCGCGCGCAGCCGGCTTTCTCCATCTTGTCCATGAGGCCGGGCAGGGCGGTCTCCGACGAAGAGGTGCCGGCGACGATCAGGAGCTCTTCCTTCACGTAGCGGAGCGTCCGGATGAGGCTGAAGCCGCTGAGCCGCATGATCGCTCCGAGGACGACGAAGATGAAGAGCCCGCAGGTGAGGTAGACGCACAGCATCAGTTGCCCGAGGTTCACGAGGGTGCCGATGCCGTATTTGCCGATGGTGAAGGCCATGGCGCCCGCCGCGGCCAGCGGCGCGAGTTTGCAGATGAAGCCGACCATGCCGAAGAAGACCCGGGCGACTTCATGTAGGAGATTGATGACGGGCCGGCCATGGTCGCCGATCCGCCCCAAGGCGAAGCCGAAGAGCAGGGCGAGCAGCAGCACCTGCAGGACGTCGCCTTCGGCGAAGGCGCTCACGAAACTCTTGGGGATGATGTGGAGGAGCGTGTCCACCCAGCCCAGGTTCTGGGCGGCCTGGGCGTATCCCGCCGTAGCCTTGGCGTCCAAGGTGGCCGGATCCGCGTGATAGCCCGCGCCAGGCGTGAAGAGGTTCGCGACGACGAGTCCGATGACCAACGCCAGCGTGGTGACGACTTCGAAGTAGACGAAGGCCCGGAGACCCACTTTGCCGGCTTTCTTCAAATCGCCCATGCCCGCCAGCCCGACCACGACGGTCGTGAAGATGATCGGCCCGATGAGCATCTTGATCAGGCTCACGAACGCATCGCCGAGCGGTTTCAGCTCCGCGCCGAACTGCGGCCACACGTAGCCGACGACTCCGCCCAAGATGATCCCGATCAGGACCTGCACGTAAAGATGGCGGAGGAGGCGCATGGGGGGTGGGCCGAGGACTAGAGTGCCGGAGGGCCTGAGGCAAGGAGGGGAAAGCTAAAAACAGAGGGCTGAATGGAGGACTGCGTTGAGGACTGAATAGAGGGCTGAATTGAAGGGAAGAGGGCTGGGTCGATGACAGATGACTGAATCGATGACGGATAAAAGCTACAGCGCCCAACGGGAAACCGGAGACCGGGAGGTTTGTTCGGAATTGAGGTAGGGGCAGCACCGCGTGCTGCCCTAGCTGTGGCTGCATATTTCCAGGTGACGGGTGATGGCCACGGTGGTCGGCCTTTCGGGAGGCAGCCGTTCTGCCTTCAGCCGCCGGAACCCGGTTGCCAGCACCTGATGGCCGAACGGCCGGCACCTGAACTCCCGATGCCCATGCCCGTCACCCGACACCCGAAGACGATTTCCCCCAGCCTACTATCCGGTTTCCCTATGGTGCACCCTTTGAGTGCTGCCTCGTTCTGGTCAACCGAGCCTCTGAGCCTCCGGGCCTCTAGTTCACTCCCTTGCCCACGTGTCACCGTGCCCACGTGCCCCATCCGCAATTTTCAGCCTGCTGAAAATTGCGGATGCCCCTCAATCCTCTTCTCCACCGCGGCCTGCTGTTCCGGCGTCAGCCCGTCCGGGAATTTCTTCGACGAGCGGCGCCAGCGTTCGAGCCATTCGCGACCGACGAGCGTGTGCGGGCAGGGAGTCGGGAAACCGGGGCTCAGCGCGATGACGGTCTCTTTCTTCGATCCGGTGCCTTCGCCGACGGCCACGAAGAAGCCAGCGTTGAGCAACGCGACCCGCATGGTCGTCGACGAGCAATAGGTGAAGAGCTGCGCCGATTTCTGCGGATCGCAGAAGGCGAAGAGCTTCTTGAACGACTCGAGCTCCCAGCAGTCGGCGTTGGTCTTCTGCGAGAAGAAGTCGTAGTAGATGATGTCCGGCGCGGCGGAGGCCTTCGCGGCGAGCGCCCAGAAATCGCCGACATGCAGGTCCCAGCTCAGGCCGGGATATTGACGCGACTGCCACGTGCCGCGGGCGAGCACGGCGTCGGGGCCTGAGTGACGCAGGTACTCGAAGCGGTTCTTATGCGTCATGGCCAGCTTGAGCGAATCGAGGTCGTTCTCGAAGCTGATGACGCGCATCCGGCGCACGGGGCCCTTGGCGGCCTCGGATTCGTAGCAATAGATCGACGCCATGGCGTTGGCGGCTGCGCCCAGACCGAGGTCCCAGATGACGATCGGGGCGGCGGTCTCCGGCGTCTTGCCTTCCGGTAGTTTCAGGCGTTCGGCGAGCTTGGCCTGGTCGATGTACAACGCCTTGGCTTCGTCCATCGGCGCGCGACGGAGGTGCATGATCTCGCCTGAGGAAATCTGCCGGATGTTCGCGAAGCCTTCTTCGTGGATGTGGATCTCGTAATCGCCCAGCGTGCGCGGACGGCGTTCCTTGCCGACCTTCGGCGGGACGGCGGGATTGTCCATGTCCTCGACCTGCAGGACCTGACGGCGCTGGTGGTAGTAGGCCAGGAAGGTGTCATCCAGGATGCTCTGGCGGATCTCCCGCATCATCTGATGGTAGAAGTAGATGTTGTGCTGTCCGAGCAGCGTCCAGCCGAGCGGTTCCTGCGTCTTGGTGAGGTGGTGCAGGTAGCCGCGCGAATACTTGGCGCAGACCGGACACTGGCACGTCGGGTCGAGTTTCTCCTCGGAGAACTTATAGATCGAGCGGCGCAGCTGGAGGATACCGCGGGAGGTGTAGGCGGTGCCGAACTGGGCGACCTTGTTCGGGATGATGCAGTCGAACATGTCGACGCCGCGGTGCACGGCTTCGAGCAGGTCCAGCGGCGTGCCGACGCCCATCAGGTAGCGCGGCTTGTCGTGCGGGAGCATCGCCGCGGCGATCTCACAGGTATCCTCGCGCTCGCTCTTGCCTTCGCCGACGGCGAGGCCGCCGATCGCGAAGCCGTCGAAGGGCAGCTGGGTCAGGCCGTCGGCGCTGATCTTGCGAAGGTCCGGGTAGAGGGCGCCCTGGACGATCGCGAACATCGACTGGGGCGAATCTCCGCGGGCCTTGAGGCTGCGGATGGCCCAGCGGTGGGTGATCTCCAACGCTTCCTTGGCGGTGGCTTTGTCGGCCGTCGAGGGGATGCACTGGTCGAGCACCATCATGATGTCGCTGCCGATGGCGACCTGCGTGCCGATGCTGGTCTCGGGGCTGAGCAGGTGGATGGAGCCGTCGACGTAGCTACGGAACTCGGCGCCTTCTTCCTTCATATTGCGCGCATGCGGTAGCGAGAAGATCTGGAAGCCGCCGGAGTCCGTGAGGAAGGATTTCTCCCAGCCGGTGAACTTATGGATGCCGCCGAAGCTCTTGAAGACCTCAGGACCCGGGCGCAGGAGCAGGTGATAGGTGTTCGCCAGCAGGATCTGGGAGCCGGAAGCGAGCAGGGTGTCGAAGGTCTGGGCCTTGACGGTCGCCTGGGTGCCCACGGGCATGAACAGGGGCGTCTTCACCTCGTTGTGCAGGGTGCGGAACGTCGCCGCCCGGGCGCGCGAACCGGTCGCCGTCGCCTCGAGTTTGAAATTCAGCCTGCTGGTGGACATCGCGGCCCATCTCGGTGGAAAGGCTCAAAAGTGTAAAGGGACAAAGCAGGAGGGCCCGATGACGGGAGGGCAGGAGGACCCGAGGCTTCTGCCGCGCCATGGGGTCTGACTTCGTTCGGAATTCTGAACGTGTCTGACCCCATAAGCGGCTTAGCCTCGCTGGGTAGGGATGACCGGCCCGGTCATCCTCGGGCGCGCGAGTCGCACGCCCCTGCCTGCAGCCTTCGAGTCCTCGAGACTAATTGTCCGCTCTTGTCTCTGGCCCTCCAGTCCTCATTACCTCGAATATGCGCCCCCTCCTCCCTCTCTTCCTGGCCGCCGCTGCTTTCGCCGCTCCGACCATCCCTGCCGAATCCATCGCCAAGAAAGGCGAGCTGCTTTTCGCCGATGATTTCTCCGGCACGCCGGACAAGCGCTGGGTCAAGGTCGTCCCGACCTTCTCCGTCGAGGAAGGCGCGCTCAAGGGCGTCCAGACCCGTGTGAAGGATGAGCCCACGAAGGACGGCAAGTCCGTCATCAAGGCCCACGCCGCCGTGCATGGTCTCGAAGTCCCGACCAAGGATTCCGTCGTCGAAGTCCGCATCAAGCTGGACGGCGCCTCGATGGTCGACGTCGAGCTCGACGACCGTAAGTACACCGCCGCCCACTACGGCCATATCTGCCGCGCCCAGGTCCGTTATGACGCCAAGACCAAGAAGGGCTCCGTCCAGATCATCGACGAGCGCGACGGCGGCATGAAGAACGAGACCCGCGCCATGCTCCAGGACCCGGCCCGCAAGGCCGAAGGCCAGAAGCTCATCGTCGGTCGCTCCGCCACGTTCCCCGCCGACGTGAAGCCGGGCGAGTGGCAGAACCTCGTCGTCGAGATCGTCGACGACCAGATTCGCGTCGTCCTCGACGGTAAGCCCGTCGGTTACCTCAAGTCTTCCGGCATCGCCCACGCCACCAAGTCCCGTTTCGAATTCGGCGTCGCCGGTGTCGCTCCTGGCTCCAGCGGCCATTTCGACGATCTCAAGATCTACAGCGCCTCGGCGAAGTAAGCGGCAGGGGCAGCACCGGATCGGTCGCTCTTGTATCTAGGTAGGGATGACCGGCCCGGTCATCCGTTCGATACAAGGGCGTGCGGGCCGCACGCCCCTACCTCTCGAGGGTGTAGGGCCAGTCTTCGGGGGTCGCACAGAAGCCCGCGCGTACTGGATTGCGTCTGACATAGGCGTGTTTATCCAAGTACTCGTTCGGGCTTCGTAGTCGGTGGTCGAAATAGCCTTCCTGCCAGCGAACGCCTTCCGTTTTTGCGATATAGCCTTTCAGTTCTTTAATGATTTTGGACATTCCCCGGTAATGGTTGATTTGGCAGATAAAGTGTAGGTGGTCAGGCATGGCTGTGAGGATGGCTATTTTTAGATCTCCTCTATCTTCCCTGAAGCGAATGCTTTCGGCCAGGGTTCCGAAGGCGCTAGCCTTGGCTAGCTGGTTTTCTCCTCGCGGTGTGCAACAGATGGTAATGAACCAGTGGTCATCGCGATCTACCCATTCTGGGACTCTATGAGGAAGCGTCTTTCTCTGCAGCATGTACCCATCGAAGACTATATGTATGTCGAGGAAACATAGGTATTACCTCATCTGTATCTAGGTAGGGATGACCGGCCCGGTCATCCTCAGGCGTGCGGGCCGCACGCCCCTACCTTGGATTGCTTTCCTCTCCGCTTTCATCTCCCATCGCCCTATGAATTTAGGCGTCTGGACCCCTCATCACACCCAAGGGGTGATCGGGGGAGGGCATGTGCTCATCTCCGGCGCTCCTGGCGCGGGCAAATCGCACCTGCTGCGCGAGGCTATCATCCCTGGTCTCGTCGCCTCGGGCGCCCAGGTGCTCGTCATCGACTATGCCGACGTCATCGGCGCCAAGATCAAAGGCCTCCGCCGCGAGGTCTATGGCGAAGAGACTTTCGGTATCTCCAATCCCAACGCCCCGTCGCCGGCTCCGGATCTCCTCGGCTCGTCCGCCATCGCGACCCTCGCCTGTGAGCGGGCGGGACGTGACGCTATGGCCGACCTCCTGCTGCGTTCGCTCTATGTCGAACTCGTGAAGAATCCGCCGGACCGAGAAGCCCGCCGTTTCCTCGTCGTCGACATCTCGCACCAATCTTCGGCGCTTTCGACTTTCGGGCTGCTCCTCCGCACCGCCGTGAAGTCCGGCTATACGCTCATCGTCACCTGCCAGTCGCCCAGCACCCTCGATGACGATCTCCTCGCGCTCTTCAGCACGCACGTCTGCTTCTATCACTTCTTCAAGCGCTGCCTGAAGACCATGTCGCAGGCGCTGCTCTCGACCGATCCCACGCGTCAGATTTCCGGCGACCGACCCATGCCGCTCAATCATTTCGGCCAGCCGCTGGCCACGCCCGCGAGCCAGCTGGCCACCGATCTCAGTCGTCTCAAAGTCGGCGAATGCCTCCTCGGTCTGCCCGGAGCCAAGATCGAGAAACTGAAACTCAATCCTTGGGGGTAAATACACCCGAGGGGAAACCGGAGACCGGGATTTTACCTGCGGCTAAGGTAGGGATGACCGGCCCGGTCATCCTCGGGCGTGCGGGCCGCACGCCCCTACCTGGTTTGCCTCTCTGTTTCACCTTGTCCAAGTGTCACCGTGCCCACGTGCCCCCTCGCAGGCGCACTACGCCTGCGCTCAATATTTCCGACTCACCAACCCCACTCCCAACATCAGCACGATTCCACCGACCAAGCAAAGCGCGCCCCACTGCAGATTGACGACTGCCTTGGCGAAATCGGTGAAGATCGAGGTCAGGGCGTCGGTGATCAGTTTGAGCACATCGCTCACGACAGGGATGTAAGTCTGTTCGCCGGTGCTGATGGCCATGGAGCCCAGCGTGCCGATGGCGAGCAGGGCCGTGACCGCGAGCCAACCCGTCCGTCCGATCGCCGCGCAGGCCAGCGCGCCACCGGCGACGACCAGCAGGATCGTCACCCGGGTCGGCGAAACATCGCTCAGATAGGCCGTCATCAGCATCGCCTTGGCGAGCGGACCGACCGCGCCGAGCGCGAGGAGGATGGCGGAAAGGGCGCCGATGGCGCGGGCGAGCAGCGTGGCGGTCATGGCGGAGATCTTGGCGCTTCAGGTCGTGATATCGAGTACGGAATAACGATGAGACGGCTGTGGTCGCGATCCG
>JAURFU010000138.1 GCA_030834165.1 Verrucomicrobiota bacterium | reverse complement strand
GCGGCCTGGATGACGCGGGCGTCAGAGCCTTCGGGGAAGACGATGCGCTTAGGGTGGTTCTGGAGGCGGGCGGAAAGGCGGGAAATGAGGGACATGGTCGGAAGGCGGCGGCGAGCGCCGACGGAGGCTTATTAAGTTTAAATAAGCCCGCAGGGCGAGGCAGAAGGCGTCGCCCGGCGAACCCTGGCCGGAGCGTCACTTAGCCGACGCGGGCAGGGCAGGCTTGAAGGCCGGGAAGCCCTTCAGGGCGGATTTCGCCGTCCCGTCGACGTGGTAGCCCATCTTCTCGAAATACTCGCTCACGTCGGCCTTGGCGGCCTTGCCGTAGCGCAGGGCGAAGAGGCTCTGCAGCTGTTCCTTGCCGGTGCCCTTGGGGGCGGCGTCGGTCGCGTAAGAACGGAGCGTCTCGCGGAGGGGGCCCCAGCCGTGGGCGCGGATCAGCACGACGAAGGTCGCGAGCTGTTCGAACGGACCCTTGTTCGGTTCGGCGGCGAAACGCTTCGCCAGGAGTTCATCGAGTTTCTCCATCGAGGGATGGC
>JAURFU010000137.1 GCA_030834165.1 Verrucomicrobiota bacterium | reverse complement strand
TTCTCTTGTTGCAGCCAATTGGGTTGTTCTTGCTTAGGCTATCAAGAAGTTTAATTCATTGCACTAAAAGATATACGCTTCGGTGGTGGAACGGTATACACATGAGACTTAAAATCTCACGCCTGTAAGGGCTTGCGAGTTCGAATCTCGCCCGAAGCATGATTTGCCAGAGTGGCGGAATTGGTATACGCATCAGATTCAAAACCTGACGCTTCGGCTTGTGGGTTCGAGTCCCACCTCTGGTATTGTAGGCCCAAGTGGTGGAACGGTAGACACGCTTGCCTTAGGAGCAAGTGCTTACGGCGTGGGGGTTCGAATCCCTCCTTGGGCATATTGGAAGCGTGGCAGAACGGCTAATGCACCTGACTTGAAATCAGGCGTCCGAAAGGACTTGTGGGTTCGAATCCTACCGCTTCCGTAACATACAGAATGATAGTTGTTCTGGACAACTAGGAGAATAACAATGGCATATCCAAAGAAAGGTAGGGGTCGTAGAAAGATTGGTTCGGCCAAACGAAAGAAGCGTTCAAAAAACAAAAAGA
>JAURFU010000136.1 GCA_030834165.1 Verrucomicrobiota bacterium | reverse complement strand
CCTCCGACGTGACCCTGACCGACAACCCGTGCGGCGCCTTCGGCGCCACGCTCGCGGTGGTCGTCTTCGCCCTGTTCGGCTACGCCGCCTTCCTCATCCCGTTCTTCCTCTTCGCCGCGGCGTGGTTCGCGCTCAACCAGCGCGCCCATACCCTCTGGCCGGTCAAGGTCACGCTGATGGCGCTCTGCGTCATCCTCTTCGCGCCCATCCTGACGCTCTGGCTCGGCACCGCGCGTGACGTCGCCATCGCCTTCGATCCGCGCGGACCCGGCGGCGTGCTCGGCGAGACGCTCGACGGCGCGGTCTTCCGTCCGATCCTCGGCGACTACGGCACCTGGATCCTCGTCTTCCCTTACGGCTTCTGCCTCCTTGGCGCGCTCGCCGACGACCCCAAGGCCACGCTGTCCTCCTGGATCGCCGAGATGCGCGACGCCTTCGGGGCGTGGAACGCCGAACGCAAGGCCGCCGCCCTCAAGGCCGCCGAAGAACAGCGCCGTCGCGACCAGGCCGCCGCCGAGCTCCGCCGCAAGCAGCAGGAAGTCG
>JAURFU010000135.1 GCA_030834165.1 Verrucomicrobiota bacterium | reverse complement strand
CGATCACGAAATACATTCTTTGGTGTATATATCCGCACCCAGCTCTATTCCTGAGAGTCACCCGAAATCATTTACTTCCCTGTATATCTTATCGGTATCAGATAGTGGGAAGGGCTTAAGCAGCCAGCAAGTAAGCGTTGTCGATTACTTTGTTTTTACTACAATGGCGTATCAACCTAGTATCATTAAACCCGTCGAAACCATTACGTCCCCGTATTTTCAATCAACTAGTGCTCGGGGCGAGATTCGAACTCGCAAGCCCATAGGGGCGTCAGATTTTAAGTCTGATGTGTATACCGTTCCACCACCCGAGCATATTTCTCATTTCCTATATATAAAATATAACGACTTAGCAGTGAATTGTCAAGCACCGCTAAGTCGTTGTAAAATAAGAACTTATATTTTTGTTACACTTCCCACTTGCCTTCTGGACACCCTTGTGGTCCTTTTGCTGTGTAAACTTTCTTACTTAAAAAACACCCACAAGAATCACATACATAAGTTTTGACTAAATCCACAAATTTTTTATGCTCACAAGAATCACATATTGACAAACG
>JAURFU010000134.1 GCA_030834165.1 Verrucomicrobiota bacterium | reverse complement strand
CCTTATCATCACTGCCATCATCATCACCACCACCACTATCACAGTCCTGCTTCTACATTCATTCCTCCTCCTGATCCGCCTCCTCCTTCTCCGCCACTACCACCACCACCACCGCCTCCTCCTCCTCCTCCGCCTCCTCTTCCTACTCCCAATGCTGTTGCTGCTGCTACGACCTCCTCCTCCTCCACACATGTGCACCCCGGCGCGACCGCAAACACAAAGACACACACACACACATACACACACACATAGATGGCGCACGAGGAGCTGAACGCGTTGAACGAGGTGATTGAGGTGAAGGGCGCTACGGCCGAGCTCGAGCATGTTTTGCACCCCAAGCCCCAGGTCTGCGTTATTGTCATCACCTTCATCATCACCTTCATCATTACCTTCTTCATCATCATCATCATCAGCGTTTTGCCGCGCATGCGCATCGCCACCGCGGGTACGCGCCGTCGCGAACGCCGCATCGCATCGACCCGCGTCGTCTTTACCCCCACCCTCGTCCTCGTCGTCGCCGCGCCGCCGCCGCCCCCGACGCCGACGACGCCCATGGGGCGCGTTACTTT
>JAURFU010000133.1 GCA_030834165.1 Verrucomicrobiota bacterium | reverse complement strand
ACTCCAAAAGAGTCTAATACTTTGATTCCTGCTCTTCCTACAACTCCATCGAACAGTTCATAATCTATATTGAATTTCTCTAACGATTCAACAGTTTCAGCTGTCATCTGAACTGAGAAATCATTACCGCTAAGATATATTACAAATGCTTTCATACTTTCTTATAACTAGTTATAAAGTGGGCCTGCCAGGGCTCGAACCTGGGACCTGGGGATTATGAGTCCCTCGCTCTAACCAACTGAGCTACAGGCCCATGTGCTGAGGCGGGGTCGCTGGTAAAAGCTCCTCAGCATCCTACGTTCGGTGGTTGGAAGGGACAGATTCGAACTGCCGTACCCGTAAGGGAGCAGATTTACAGTCTGCCGGTTTTAACCACTCACCCACCTTCCAGTATAAAAGAAACAGGAACAACTTTATCAGGTATCTGGGCAACATCCTTCACACACCAATAAGAGAGGTACTAAGTGTGTACCCTTGCGTCGCCGCTCTCCCGGCTAGTTGCTCTACGCCTCCTCTGTTTCTGTAAGAAAAAAGTAATGGTAGGATTCCTGACTACCTACACGTCAAAACATGCCCCCTTTCACCCACA
>JAURFU010000132.1 GCA_030834165.1 Verrucomicrobiota bacterium | reverse complement strand
CCGCTATCTCGAGGTAGGGGCAGCACCGCGTGCTGCCCTAGTTGTATCATCTAACTCCAGGTGACGGGTGACGGCCCCGAGTGGCGAGTGGCAGGCAGATACAGTGCTCAAGGGGGAGCCGGAGACCGGAAAATATGCTGCGGGCATGATTATTAATGGTGACGGGTGACGGCCACGGATATCAGCCATTCGGGAGACAGCTATTCTGCCTTCAGCCGTCGAAAACCGGTTGATAGCACCCGATGGCCGAATGGCCGGCACCAGAACTCCCGTTACCCGTGTCCATCACCCGTCACCACGTCTTTCTGACTCTTCCTATACTCAATACTCCATACTCGATACTCGGGTAACCCACCTTTGCACCTTTGCAGGTCATCTTTGCCTCCCTGGTCCACCGGCCAACTAATCAACGGTTCAACTCCTAGGCCCCTCGTTTCCCCCTAAACTCCATACTCTACACTCCATACTCGCAAAATTGCTGTCACTAAATTTCATTGATTATCAATAGTTTATGTAAATAAACAATGCACGCTGTTAACATTTGATTGCACCAAGCTGTGACCTTCCTATCACTCTAACCCTGTTCATTTCAAAT
>JAURFU010000131.1 GCA_030834165.1 Verrucomicrobiota bacterium | reverse complement strand
AAGGAGATACGGCTGGTTTGTCCGCGCTGATCAAAGGCGGCCTGGCGGTGGACGCGCAGGACGCCAAGGGCAACACCCTGCTGATGCTGGCGGCCTATCACGGCAAGGCCGAGACGGTCGCGATGCTGCTTAAGGCACTAGCCACGGTCGACCTTCGTAACGCTAAGGGGCAGACGCCCCTCGGCGGCGTGGCCTTCAAGGGCTATGTCGACATCGCCACCCTGCTCCTCGACGCCGGCGCGGATCCCGTGGCCGACCAAGGGGGCTCGACGCCGGCCGATTTCGCCACGCTGGCCGGCAAGACCGAGATCCTCGCGCTCCTGCAGGCCCGCCGCGACCAAGCCGCCAAGCCCACCCGCTGGTATAGCAAGCTGATCGGCTGGATGCGGAGGTAGGGACAGCACCACGTGCTGTCCTCGCGGCCGACCAAGGATGGCCGTCCCTACCCCGAGGCGGGCTATGTCGTGACGCGGTCCCGACCCTACCCATCGCAGAAGGACAGCAAGTGGTGCTGTCCCTACCTTTAAGCTATCCGCAAACCACTGACACCCTCTCTTGCCACTTCTTCCCTTAACCCTACAAACCACGCACCCCC
>JAURFU010000130.1 GCA_030834165.1 Verrucomicrobiota bacterium | reverse complement strand
TCACCAGCATGAAACACGAACTGCAGAGGGTCTCGTCGGCGCGTTTCGGCTGGAGCGCATCCTCTGTTCCCGAACGGTCATCGGTCTCGGGCACTTCGTCTTCCTCGGCCGGCAGGTCTTCGGAGGCCAGGCGGTCCTTCAGGATCTCAGCGAGGTCCTCCTCGACGTCGTCGGGTGCGACCATGTCGTCCTCGTCGTCTTCGTCATCCTTGGCCTTGCGGGCAACAGGGGTGCCAAGAGTGTCGTCCTCGTCGTCCTCGTCGGCGTCCGGGTCGTACTCCATCAGGGCGGCGAACCGCGCCTCGCGCTGTGCGAGGGCCTCGCGCTGTGCGCGGACCTCGGCGGCGAAGCGCAGGCCCTCTTCCAGCCAGAACACGAACGGCATCTGCTTGAAGTGGCAGAGCGGCATGGACCGGTCCTGCCAGACGTTGGCCGGCACGTCGTCGTAAACGTAGTACAGGTAGCCGTAGCCGCGGTACAGGGTGACGGGGGCGCCGGCCTTGGCCAGCGCGCGGTTAAGGTCGGGGATGGTCTTGGCCATTGTCGGGTCCTCGGTTGCGGTTAGCGGGCGTAGTGGACAGGGCGCTCGTAGCGGCCGGTCTCG
>JAURFU010000012.1 GCA_030834165.1 Verrucomicrobiota bacterium | reverse complement strand
TTCAACCTAGGTTCACTGCTGATCCTTGGCGCGGCCCTATGTGCGGCGATGCAGACGCTCATCAGCAAAGCCCTCACCCAACGCTACGCGGCCATCGATGTGACGACGTGGGCCATCTGGCTGGGCACTCTGGGCCTGCTCCCGTTCTCCGAGGATATCGTCGGCACAGCTTCACGCCTCTCCGGCCTAGGCTGGGTGCATCTCGTGTTCCTCGGCTTGGTCCCCGCCGCTCTTTGCTACACCATCTGGTCATGGGTGCTGGTGACCCTGCCGATCACGACCGTGATGAGCGCGGTGTATGCGATTCCGGTATTCTCGGTCTTCTTCGGCTGGCTCGTCCTCGGGGAACAGCCCTCACTGCTCACCCTGCTCGGCGGCGCGGTCACCCTCGCCGGCGTCGCCTGGGTGCAGTCGCTGACACGGAAAGAGCAGACCTGATTCCTTCGCCGCCGAATGGTGGCGCAAGGTAGGGGCACGACTACGTTCGTGCCCTCCCCGGTGAATAGATGTAGGGCCAGTCTTCGGTCGCCTGGCACAATCCGGCGCGTGACGGATTCATCAGCACATAGTTCCATTTCGCCCGCAGCTGTGCGCGGTTTCGCAATCTATGATCGAACCCATCCCTCTGCCAATCGACAGGCTGCTTCACGGATATGCTCCGCTTGAAATCTGCCATTACGGAGTCGATACCATGCACCCTAGGTATCAACACGATCAGATGGAGGTGATCCGGCATCGCTAGAATCAAAAGCGGGCGCCATCGTGCTAAAGATTCCAGTTCGGCTGAGGCTGCGAGAATAGCGCTCCATCGATCTGCTTTGGCGAATTGATTAACCCCACGAGGCCTTCCGCATAATGTCAGGAATATCGGATCTGTATCCGAAACCCATGTCGGCCTGTCATGCGGCAGGCCTTTTCGCTCCTTCCATGACATATGTAACAGGAAGACCCGGAGACGCATTCGACAAGACAGGCAACACCCTACTCGGCCTGGGATAACATACCAGGCAAGGTCGTGGCGTAGCCCCGCCCCTACCTGCGTTCACCATTCGGCGAACGTTATACCGACCGACGCATGGTGGCCGGAAGGTAGGGGCACGACTACGTTCGTGCCCTGTCCCTCATCACTTCCCCAACTCCGCGGCGGTCCATGGTGCTGTGCGACCTTTGGTCGCTTCGCGGACCTTCTTGACGTCCTCCACCTTGACCGCCGGAGCCTGGTTACCGAACGCCGAACGGACGTAGGTCAGGACATCGGCCAGCTGCTGGTCATCGAGGCCCATGGGCGGCATCGGCACGAGTCCGTAATCCTTGCCCAGCACCTTGGTCGGACCAGCCAGACCGTGGATGGTCAGTTTGATGAGCGCCTGAGGATCGCCGGCGACCCACTCGCTCTTGGCCAATGGCGGATATACACCCGATAGTCCCTGTCCGGTGGCCTGGTGACAGTTCAGACAGAGTGCCTCGTAGATGGCCTGACCTGGAGAGACGACCGCCGGTCCGCTGCTGACGATCTTCTTGATGTAGCTGGCCTGCGGTGCCGGCAACTCGGTCGCGAGATTACCCGCTGACGGGGCCAGATGACGGACGGTCTGCTTGAGGGCGTAATCAAGGAACTTGTCGGAGGGGCGATCGAGGGATTTGAGGGCGACGCGCAACGCATCGGGTCCGCCGACGTGACTCAGCGCCACGACGGCTTCGAGGCGGACACGCGGATGCTCGTCGGTGACGGCGCGTTCAAGGCGTGCTTGCCAGCCGTCAGCGAAATCCGCGGACCATTCGCCGGCGACCCGTGCGGCGTAGGCGCGAATCCTGAAGTCCGCCGCCCTCTGCATCCGGTCGATGAGCGCAGGACGCACAAGACCATGCGCCTGCAGGACGCCCGCGACCTCCATCAGCATACGCTCGTCCTGGGATCGGGATATCAGCTTGTCCGCCGCCGCGGCCACCCGGTCGGTCGGACTATAGAAGAGAATACGGCGGGCATGGTAGCGCGTCCAACGTTCGGGAGACGACAGATGCGAGAAGAGGTCGCTCTCCATCAGGTAACGGAGGTCGGGCTGCTTCACAGAGGGCAGGCCCTTGGCGGTGATGCGCCAGATGCGACCGTGCGAGCGATCGCGACGCGGGTCCGCATAACTGGCCTGGTAATGACCGATGACGGCATTGAACCAATCACAGGCATACAAGGCGCCGTCAGGCCCGACCGAGACGTCCACCGGGCGGAAGGCCTTGCTGGACGAGATGATGGGGCTGACGATGCGCTCGGTCTTGAAGCCCGCGCCGTCGTCCACGAAGCGATGCAGATCCAAGGTGTTGCCGTAGTAACCGCCGATGAAACCGGCGCCCTGCAATTCGGGCGGCATGGCCTTGGTGCCGACGATCTCTACGGAGGTGGACTTCAACGGTGAATCGAACAGGGAATGCGTCCCGGCATATTCGTCGGGGGTCTCGATGGCGCCGAGACCAGGCAGGCTGTAATACCCGGCCACGCGGTCGCCGCTCTTATGGAAGGGCTGGAAATAGTCGTCGAAGGCAACGCCCCAGCAGTTGTGCCCGGCCTTGCCATACTGGAAGAACGGCTGGAGACGCTGGTTCTTGAGGTCGTAGCGCATCAGGCCCGACTTCGGCAGCCTGACGATCCCGCGCGGCGTCTCGACCTTGGTGATCGCATGCAGGCCCTGGCTCATCCACAACGTACCGTCCGGCCCGTGGCTGATCGAGTTCACGAGCTGATGCGTATCACCTACGCCGAAGCCCGACATCAGCACGACGGTCTTCTCGGGATCGGCCTTGCCGTCGCCATCGTGATCGGCCAGCAAGAGCAGGCGATCGAAGTCGCAGACGAAGATGACGGCGGACTTCCCATCCTCCATAAACGGCTCGACGCCCTGAACCATCGTGAGGCCTTCGGCGAAGCGGACCGATTTGTCCGCCTTGCCATCTCCGTCGGTGTCCTCGAGGCGAAGGATATAGTCACGTGGCTTCACGCCGGGCACGGCCTGCGGATAGGTCGGCGAGCAGCAGACATAGAGACGCCCCTTGGCGTCCCAGGACATCTGGGTGGGCTTGGCGACGCCGAGATGCTCGTCGGCGAAGAGGTTCACTTCGAAACCCTCGGCGACCTTGAAGGTGGCCTGTTCCTCGGCCGCGGTCATGACCTTCTCGGTGGCGATGGCCGGACCGGCCTGAGGCGCAGGGGCTGCGGACTTCTCACCTCGGGCCAGAGCCTGGATGTGCCGATCCCAAGACGCGACCAAGGGCTTATAGGCTTCGAAGTTCTGCTTCAACGAAGGCACGGGGCCGAAGCCCTTGCCGTAGTTCTGGGAAATGCGGTCACCATAGACGAAAGACCAGTTCGCCGGCCGCCAGCAATCGGCCCAGAGGCGGTTCTTCTCGACGATCGCCGTACGTAATTCGGCCGGGAGATGAAGGGTTTCTGGCAGCCCCAAAGAACGTGCCACCGCCTTGCCGACCTTGGACAATCCAACCGGCGAGAGATGCATGCCATCGGCGGATTCTTCGCCACGCGTCGACTCGGTCAGGTCGATATAAGGCAGGCCGCGCTGCCGGGCGATGTCCGCCACCGCGGAGGCGTAAGCAGCCAGATCCTGTTGTCGCTCGGGCGTGGTCAGGTCCGGCGGACGGCTCGAAGGCATGAACCCCACCGGAGACAACAGCACGATGCGCGGGGTGTGGCGCGTGAACTCGTCCAGCAGGCGATGAGTGTCGGACTTGAACTTGGCCAGACCTGCGGGACCTTGCAGCGCCTCGGCCTGTCCGAACTGCAGGATGAGCGTGGTCGCGCCGACCGTCTCGAGCTGCCCCTTCCAAGGACCGAAGTTGAGGTCGCGCCACTGCTCATGCACGGTGTCAGCCTCCCAGGCCATCGAGCGGAAGACGGGGCGCTTGTCCGCGTAAGCCATGGCCAGACGTTGCTCGATCTCCCCGGCCTTGGCTTCGCGGACGAGGTTCTCCTGGCCGATGAAGACGACGACTTCATCCTGCCCGAGGGCGAACTTGCCATCCTTGAAAGGGGTCGGCGGCGTCCAGGCGGACTTGGGTTCGCCGAAGCGATTCAGCACCTCGTCGCGGGTCGTGACCGGCACTTCGGTCATCGGATCGATGGTGATGTTCCGGAAACGGATCTCGGCCTTGCAGTTGCCGTGGATCTGGAGGCCGATGAGCCCGTAGGCGTCATCGATGGACGGATCGGTCTCGGTGTAATCGACGGTGTTGCGTCCGTTGAGATAGATCATGACGCGCGGCCCGACCGCGACGACCTCATAGGTGTTCCACTCGCCCACTTTCTCCAGCGCCTTCAGTTCCGCCTCGCTCTTCACCCCTTGGGAACCGACGCCCGTGCCGACCTTGGCGAGGACCTTCTTGCGACGGGATTCGTCGTAAAGCGACCCTGTGTAGCCGGCGCCGATGTCGGCCTGATACCCGACCATCTCGTTCGGAGGGTTCGTCGCGCGGAGGCTGCGGAACTGCACGCCGCCGTTCACGAAGCCTTCGGTGCCGACGAGCTTGTATTCGAGCTTCAGCCGGAAGTTGAAGAAACTGCGCTTCGTGGTCAGGAACTCGTTGCGCGGATTGCCCTGCAGCGAGCCGCCGACGATCGCGCCATCCTCGACGCGCCAGACCTTGGGGTCGCCGTCCCAGCCGGCCAGGCTCTTGCCGTCGAACAATGGAGTCGTCGCGGCGTCTAGGCCGTAGGCTCCGAGGAACAGCCAAAGCAAGGAAGTCAGTCGCTTCATGGGGTTGGTTGTTAGGCAATCCGACAGGAGGATTGTTCCAACTCCAAATGACAACGTTCGCCGGATGGTGAACGTCTGGTAGGGGCGGGACTACGTCACGCCCTAGGTCACGACTAAGTCGTGACCCTACCTGCAGGCCACCATTCGGCGGCCTGAATAAACAAAAAGACCGAAGGCCTCTCGACCTCCGGTCCTCGTAACCTCAGGGACTCCGGCCCTCCAGACTCAGGCCAATCCCAGATGCTTCAGCGCTTCAGGCGTCGGGCCCGGGAAGTCGACCATCGGGACGTTGCCCACGTAGCCGATGTCCTTCCAGCCCTGCGGCGTGGTGTAGTACCCGCTGGCGGCGAGGTAACGGAAGCGGTTGAAGAAGTTCTGGGCCGACTTGAACTCCTTCTTCACCGGGGTCTTGCCGCAGATGTCGTCGGCGATCGCGCATTTCTGCGGTTCGGCCAGGTCGGCGAAATCCTTCTGGAAACGGCGCCGAGACTCGGCGTCGAGCCAATCGAGACCTCCGGTGATGACCGGGCGGTCCTTGGCGGTCTCATCGTAGGGGGAGCTGATCCATTCATCGATGAAGTCCTGGACGCCGAGCTGCGACGGCTGTTTGTCGCCGGGGTTATCCGGCGGCAGGATCAGGTCGGTCAGCGAAGCGGCGGCCTTGCGCTGCTTGGGCGTCAGCGTGAGCGGCCAGAGCTCGCCCGGGGCGTAGGTCTTGTTGAGCACCGGATCCGAGCCGATGCGTTGTCCGCCGGCCGGACGCGGGAGCTTATCCTGGGCGGTGGCGTGCGGGAGGAACGCGGCGGCCGCGGCGGCGGCGCCGATCCACTTGAGCGCCTGACGGCGATCCATGGCTCCGGGGTTTTCTGCGGGAATGTTTTCCATGTTCGTGAGGTTCAGAGGTTACCCTTGCGCATCTCTTCGATGAGATGGTCGGTGGCGCGCCACGCGAGCGCCATGATGGTGAGCGTGGGGTTCTTGTCGGCGTTGCTGCAGAAGGCCGAGCCGTCGTTGAGCAGCAGGTTCGGCACCTCCCAGCACTGGTTCCACTGGTTGGTGACGGACTTCTTGGCGTCCGCGCCCATGATGGCGCCGCCGACTTCGTGGATGATGTAGCCGCCGGGCTCGATGGCCTTGGAACCGTCCGCTTCCGGCTTCCGGGCCTTGCCCCCGATCGCCTCGATGATCATCGCGAACGTGGCGTGCATATGGGCGGCCTGCTTGGTCTCATGTTCTGACCACTTCCAATGGAACTTGAGCACGGGGATGCCCCACTTGTCCTTCACGGCCGGATCGATTTCGCAGAAAGAATCCTTGTTCGGGATCATCTCGCCGCGACCGGAAAAGCCGATGCCAGCACCGTATTTCTGACGGACTTCCTCCTTGTAACTCTTGCCGTAGCCCGGTCCCGCCGCGCCGACCCCGAGTCTGGGCATGCCCCGCCCGGTGCCGAACTCGATATGGTAACCGCGGGCGAAGCCGAGCTTGCCGGCGTCCTTGTAGAGCCACCAGGGGATGTAGACATGGGCGCCGGCACCTTCCTCGTTGTGCACCGGCATGTTCTCGAAGGCCGGGACGCTGCCCCCGAGGCCCGCGCCGACGGTGTCCATGATGTACTTGCCCACGAGGCCGGAGCCGTTGGCGAGGCCGTTCGGGAAGCGATTGGATTTCGAGTTGAGCAAGATGCGGGCGGTTTCGCCTGAACTGGCGGCGAGGATGACGGCCTTGCCCTTCACGGCGCGCTCCTGGCCGGTGACCTTGTCGATGTAGACGACACCGTTGGCCTTGCCGTCCGCCCCGACGGTGACCTCGCGGGCGTGGGCGTTACAAAGGATATCCAAGTTGCCGGTCGCGAGCGCGGGCGGCAGGTGCACCGTGGTCGACTGGTAGTTGGCCTTGATCGAGCAGCCGCGGCCGCAGTCGGTCGCCCAGAAACAGGCGGCACGTTCCTGCATGGCTTTGGCGATGATCTTCTGGGCCTTCGGGTTGTTCGGATGGAGGCGGGCCGGGAAGTTCACGTGATCCTGCCGCGTCGAGAGGATGGCGCGATGGATCGGGATGACCGGCATGCCGTACTTGGCGATGTGCTTCTTGACGAACAATTCGCCGGCGCGGGCCTTCGGTGGCGGCAGGAGCGTTCCGTTCGGGGAATCCGGCGTGTTCTCGAGGCCTTCGTTGGAACCGTAGACGCCCACGAGCATCTCGACCTTGTCGTAATAGGGCGCGACGTCCTCGTAACTGAGCGGCCAGTCGAAGCCGAGTCCGTCGCGGCTGTAGGGCTTGAAATCGTAGGGGCCGTTGCGGAGCGAGATGCGGCCCCAGTGGTTGGTGCGGCCGCCGAGCATGCGGGCGCGCCACCAGAAGAAGCGCTGTTTCGGATCTTCGGACGCCTGGGTGTAGGGTTCGCCGGGGACCTCCCAGCCGCCGTCGACGGTCGCATCATGGAAGCCGAACGGCTTCTCCCGCGTGCTCATGGCACGCAGCGGAGCGTCGGCCTTCGACTGGAACATCGGGGTCTCGGTGACCGGGTCGTAATTACGTCCGGCTTCGAGCATCAGGACCTTCACGCCGTTCATGGTGAGCGTGTAGGCGGACTGACCGCCGCCGGCGCCGGAACCGACGACGATGACGTCGTAGATGGGTTGCAGGTCTTTTTCGGTGATGATGGCCATGGGGATGGAAGGTCTGGGATTACTTGGAAGAGCGGAACTGCCAGGCTTCGTCGAAGAAGCCGGCGGCGGGCACGGCTCCCGGCGCGACGGCGTCGGGCGCGACCTTGAGGTCGACGACGGCCCAGTCGGGGAGCTTGGCGACCTGACGGGCGTTGTTGAGGTAGTCGTATTCGCGGTAGGTGAAGCTGCTGTTGATCACGACATACTTCTGCGGGTTCAGCGGATTCGGATAGATCAGGATCGGCGCGTGGTCGGCGGCCGCATAGGTCTTGCCATCGACGACGAGCTTGTCGGCCGTCCACTGGATCGGGAGCTTCGCGATGACCTTGGCGATGACGGCATTGGACGAAGGATCGCCCCAGAGGATGAGGTTATGCTTGGCGATGTCCTCTTCCTTGAGCTGGGCATCGGTCTTCACGGGAGCCAGTCCGCGGAACTGCCGGCGCCATTCCCAGCTGGCACGCTCCATCTCGGCCTTGGCCCAACCGCCAATCTTGGAGTTGAGGGGCTGCCCCGTGGGGGCGACGAAGAGGAAAGAGTCCATGAAGGCGTCGTCGATCGGGCCGGAGAGACCGTGACGCTTGTGCGCGCCCTTGTCGGGGTGCGCGGCGACCTGCGTCCACTCGCCGCTTTTCGCATCGCGGGCGAAGGTGGCTTTCCAGGACCGGTCGGAGGCGGCCTTGACCGTGGTCAGTACCTTATGGCCGTCGATGGTCACGGCGGTCGGGGCGAACGCCGACTGGACGGAATCGCCCGGCGCGAAGTCGAGGGTCAGGCCCGCGACGTTCGTCGTCTTGACCTCGATGTCGCGGTCGTCGACCAGCTTGGCGTCGACCTGCGCCTTCTTCCAATGCTCGACCATGCGGTCGACCTGCACCCAATGCATGCGATCGTAGCGTAGGAAGTAGGTGGCGAAAGAAACTTCCTTCGGTGTGCGGACTCGACCGTTGGCGGCGATGGCCGCGAGGCGACGTTCGACCTCGACCATGGAGTCGGGGTGAATCTTGTGGGCGGTCTGCGGTCCGATGATGTGCGTCAGCTCGAGTCCGACCTTGCCCATCTCGCGGGCCATCACGTCGGCGGCCTGCTTCTGCTTGTCGATCTCGCCGCTGTAGGCGACCGTCGGGGCGTTGCGGAAGTTGATGGCGGTGTCGGTGGCGTTATACCAGGCCCAGAGGGTCTTCTGCCACGACGGGATCTTGGAGACGTCTTCGTTCTGGAAGACGTTCAGGAACTCAGGGGTCTCGGAGAAGCCGGCGCCGGGGTTGATGCCGCACCAGCGATCCGTGTAGTGGGCGCCGAACTGCCAGACCGCCGCGCCGCCCATCGAGAAACCACGGATGAAGAGGCGGTCGTCGTCGATGTTGTAGCTCTTGCGGGCATGGGCGTAGGCCTCCCACAGGTCGACCTCGCCGGCCATCTTGTTGGCGCAGCAGTAGCGGCCGTAGAGATGGAGCACGAGACGGTTGGTCGCGGGCAGCTGGCCGACGTTCTTGCGACGGTCAGAAAGAAACGCCAGTTCGGTCAGGGTCTCGCCACGGCCGTGGCACCAGAAATCAAGGCGCATCAGCGAGCCGGCGTAATTGTCAGGGATGACCATGCCGTAAGGCTGGGCCGATCCGTCGATCTTCGACTTGTACCCGCGCACGACCAGGCCCGTCTGGCGCGTCCAAGGAGCCTCGCCCTTCTGGAACGCCGCCGCGCGGGCCTTGCCCTCGGCGATGAGATCGTGGGCGCTCTTGAACTCGTCCTTCTTGAAATACTCGTTGTAGCGACCGGCCCAGTCCACGGCCTTATGGAAGATCTCGATGTCCGCCAGGAGCTCCTCGAGACGCGGGTTCTTCGCCTGGGCCTTGGCCGCGGCGTCGATGGCCATGCGAAGCTCGGCGAGCTCCCTGGTCAGCGCGGCCTTCTCGACCTCGGGCAGAGCCACGGCCTTGTCGGTCGGCGGGATCGGTCGGACGGCGGCCGGAATATTATCCTTGGGTCCGTCGGCCAAGGCCGAGACGGCGAGGAGGGAAAGAAGCAGGAGGGTACGCATGCGTAGGATGAGATAAGCAGACCTCAGGACAGGCCTGACGGGGTGTCCAAGGTCTAGACTACGACCCACCCGACCGACAAGTGTTCCTTTTGAAGCACGGAGCGAATTCATCACGAGCCGGCAACATCACCACGGCCTGCCTGTCATCATTGGCATGCGGCCTGGACGGCCGACCGGAGCCGCATCCTTGAGTTGCAAGCTCTCGGACCAGTGAGATAATCGTTCAAGTCATGCTCCTGTCAGAATGTCGTCACCCTGCCGGCGCAGCGCCTTACCCGCGTGGGAAAGGTGCACGGTGGATGCATGACACCGTCCGAACGCCAGCCTCCTCCCGCGCGGGAGTTCGGCATCAGTCGCGAACCATCGCCGACGCCATCCCGGGGAGATGACCTTGCGATCGGCCCATCTGCTGACGGTCCTCATCGCCGCGAGCGCGGCGGCGGCCGACGATAAAGGCGAGATGCTGTTCGTGCGACGCATCACGCCGCTCTTCCATGAGAAGTGCCTGGCTTGCCACGGCAAGGACGAGGCGAAGATCAAGGGCGGACTGGACATGAGGACGTTGGCCTCGACCCTGAAAGGAGGTGAGAGCAAACTGTCCGGTTTCGTCGCCGGACGTCCCGAAGAAAGCCCGATCTACTTGGCGGCGACCAGGAAGCACGGAGACTGGGAGGCGATGCCCCCCAAGGAAGCTGACGCGCTTGCGACCGAACAGCTCGCCTGGATCAAGGAATGGATCCAAGCCGGCGCACCTTGGCCGGATGGGGCGCGGGCCAAGGCGATCGCGCAGGCGAACGAGGCCAGTTGGTCGAAGGAAGACGGAGTCCCGATCGCGACCTCCGGAGGACAATCCCCGGAATGGACCCGGCGCAAATATAAGCCTGAGGACTTATGGGCTTATCAGCCCGTCAGGAAGCCCGCCCCTCCCCTGGGCCATGCCAACCCCGTCGACGCCTTCATTAATGCGAGGCTGCCGGCGGGTCTTTCGCCCGCACCCGCCGCCGACCGCATCACCTTGATCCGTCGGGCGACGTTGGACCTGCTCGGCCTCCCGCCCACGCCCGAGGAGGTCGACGCCTTCGTCCAGGACGCGCGGCCGGAGCAAGCGGCGTTCGCCGACCTCGTCGACCGTCTCCTCGGTTCCCCCCATTACGGCGAGCGGATGGCGCAGCACTGGCTGGACGTCACCCGCTACGCCGATTCCTCCGGTTTCGCCAACGACTACGTGCGCGGCAACGCCTGGCGTTACCGCGACTACGTGGTGCGGGCCTTCAATGACGACAAGCCGTATGACCAGTTCATCAAGGAGCAGCTCGCCGGCGACGAGATCGACCCCGGTGACCCCGAGAAGATCGTCGCCACCGGTTTACTGCGCATGGGTCCTTGGGAACTGACCGGCATGGAGGTCGAGAAGGTCGCCCGACAGCGTTTCCTCGATGACGTGACCAACAGCGTGGGCGAGACGTTCCTCGCGCAATCGCTGCAATGCGCGCGCTGCCACGACCATAAGTTCGATCCGGTGCCCACCTACGATTACTATGCGATCCAGGCGGTCTTCGCGACGACCCAGCTCGCGGAACGAGCCGCGCCCTTCCTGGCCGCGGAGAACACCCGAGGGTTCGAGGAGCGCGCGTACCTGGAGAAGAGCCTGGCCGAGCATGAGTCGACCCTCACGAGACTGGACGCCGTGCTGCTGGAGAACGCCGGCCGCTGGTTCCGCGAGAACGGCAAGGACCCGGCCAGATGGAACGCGGCCGTCGAGGCCGCGCGGCAGACCCCCTCCGTCCGTCCCGGCGGCCGAAGGAAGTCGGGCAATTATTCGGACCTCTTTAACTCCGCCCGCAACATGCTCTCCCAGACCGGGGTCGCGGAGAGCGAATTTCCGCCCAAACTGGCCGGATTCACCCCGGAGCAGTTCGGATTGGAACGGGTGGCTCGCAAGGGCCTGGAACGGTTGCGCTGGGAACTCGACCGATACGAGCCTTACGCGCTCTCGGTCTACGGAGGCCGGACTCGCCAATACAAGACCGTCTCCGCGCCGTTACGCATGCCCGCCGACCGCATGGACGGCGGCGAACTGGAAGAGACCTGCGTGCTTCCCGGCGGCGACCCGTTCGCGGCCGGCCCCAAGGTGAAGCCGGGCGTCCTCAGCCTGCTGGCCCCCGCGCGCAGCAACCGCATCCCTGAAGCCATCGAAGGACGACGCCAAGCCTTCGCCGACTGGCTGGCCGACCGGGACAATCCTCTGACCACCCGGGCCATCATGAACCGCGTATGGATGTGGCATTTCGGTCAGCCGATCGCGGGGAATCCGAACAACTTCGGCAGCACGGGCAAGAAGCCCACCCACCCGGAACTGCTCGATTGGCTCACGGCGACGTTCGTGGAGGAAGGTTGGAGCCTCAAGGCGACGCACCGCCTCATCATGAACTCCGAGGCCTACCGTCGTGGCGCCAGTCATCCCGACCGCAAAGAACTCTCCGCAAAAGATCCCGCCGGCCTCAGCTATGCGGTCTTCCGCCCGCGCCGCCTTTCCGCCGAGGAACTGCGGGATGCGATGCTCGCGGCGACGGGCGAGCTTAACCGGACCTTCGGCGGCATCCCGAACCGACCCGAAATCAACCCCGAGGCCGCCCTGCAGCCACGTCAGGTCATGGGCACCTTCGCCTCCGCCTGGGTGCCCAACCCGCTACCGCAGCAGCGGCACCGCCGCTCGCTCTACGCCCTGAAACTTCGCGGGCTCGCCGACCCCCAGATGGAGGTGTTCAACGCGCCCTCCCCTGACTTCTCCTGCGAACGCCGCGAATCGTCCACGGTGACCCCGCAGGTCTTCTCGCTGTTCAACGGTCAGAGCACACGCTCGCGAGCGCTCGCCCTCGCGCATCGCGCGATCAAGGAGACTTCGGGCGACGACGCGGCCCTGGCCCGGGTCTTCGGCCTCGTCTTCTCGAGGGCGCCGGGCGTCTCCGAACTCGCGGACTGCCGCGCGCACTGGTCCGCGATGGCCGCCATGGCGGACGCCGTCCGGCCGGCGGCGACCAAGCCGCCGCTCACGGTCAGGCGCGAGGCGGTCGAAGAGAACACGGGGGAGAAGTTCACCTTCGTGGAAACGCTGCATTCGAACGCCGATTTCGTCCCGGACCTGCAACCGGACGACGTCGACGCCCGCACCCGCGCCCTCGCGGAGATCTGCCTCGTCCTGCTCAACTCCAACGAGTTCTCCTATGTCTACTAGGCGCTTCTTCCCCTGCGCCGGCGGGCGCGCCCTGCACGCGCCGACGCGACGCGACTTCATCTATGGCCTGGGAGCCAGCCTCGGCAGCGTCGCCTTCAGCGCCCTGATGGCGGAGGAAACCAAGGCTCTGACGTCCGGCGGAAGACCCCATTTCCCCGGCGCCAAGGCGAAGAACGTGATCTTCCTGATGATGGAGGGCGGGCCGTCGCACATCGACACTTTCGACCCGAAACCGAAGCTAGAAAAACTCCACCTGCAGGAGTTCACCCGCGAAGGCCGGCAGAAGTCGGCGATGGAATCAGGCAAACGCTACTACGTCCGGAGCCCGTTCAAGTTCATCAAGGCGGGGAAGTGCGGGGCCGACATGGCGGACAATTGGACGCACCTCTCCGGCGTCGCCGACGACCTCTGCTTCTTCCGAGGCTGTACGGTCGACAGCGTCAACCATCCGACCGCGATGTATCAGATGAACTGCGGCAACCGCTTCGGCGGCGATCCCGGCCTGGGCGCATGGGTCAACTACGGGCTTGGTTCTGAAAATCGCGACCTTCCCGGCTTCATCGTCCTCCCCGAAGTGAGCTATCCGCAGGGCGGCGCGGCCAACTGGAGCAACGGATACCTGCCCGCCGACTTCCAAGGGACTCCCCTGCGCGCCAAAGGTTCGCCGATCCTTGACCTGACGCCGCCGCCCGGAGTGACGCAGGAACAGCAACGCAAGAACCTCGACCTCATGGCCAGGCTCAACGCCGCCCACGCCGCGCAGCATCCCGGTCACGACGAACTCTCGGTGCGCATGAACAACTATGAGCTGGCGTTCCGGATGCAGATGCAGGTCCCGGAGACGCTCGACCTCTCCAAGGAAAGCGAGAAGACCAAGGAGATGTACGGCATCGGCAAGGACGCGACGGATGCGTTCGGCCGCAAATGCCTGCTGGCTCGCAAGCTCGTCGAAAAAGGGGTCCGCTTCGTCCAGCTCTACAACGGTTCCTGGGACAGCCACGACTACATCGAACGCGCCCACGGCAACCTCGTTCGCGGCGTCGACCAGCCCATCGCCGCCCTGATCGCCGATCTCAAGCAGCGCGGACTCCTGGAAAGCACCCTGATCGTCTGGTGCGGCGAATTCGGGCGTACGCCTGACAACGGCGTGCGCGGCGGTACCGCCTACGGCCGGGACCACAATCCGAACGCCATGACGATGTGGCTCGCCGGCGGCGGCTGCAACGCCGGGCACACCATCGGCGCCACCGATGAGCTCGGCATGGCCGCCGTCGAAGACAAGGCCCACGTCCGCGATTTCCATGTCACGCTTTTGCGCCTCCTCGGTCTGGACGACAACAAGCTGACCTACTACCACGCCGGCCGCTTCAAGCAGCTCAGCCAGTTCGGCGGGACGGTGATCAAGAAGCTCATCGCTTGAGCCGACGTCGGCGCAGCGACCTGGGCTCCTTAATGATTGACTCATGACGCCGCTCCCGGAGGATACCCGTATGTGCGCGTCGTCAGTCGATGGCAACCGAAGGTCGGCCGGCATCGCGATGATGTGCGCGCTGGTCACGACCATGCTCATCATCGCGACACGCGAGGTGAGCCTCGCCGGACCCATCGGTCGTGCATTCGTGGGTTGGGCGCACGTGCTCCCGGGGTCCATGGGTTGCGCCTATTGCGCCCTACGGACGCTTTCCGCCGGCGGATGGTGGGGACGACTGACCTTGGCCGTGACCGGCGTGTCGATCATGTGGTTTGCGGTCTTCCTGGGAGTGGCCACGTACTTCGATGTCTGGCAGGGCATGCCGGACCCGCCTCCTGAAGCCTACGCCGACGGCGCCCAGCTGACGGCGTCCGTGCTGATCGGATGGGTTCCGGGAGCGCTGCTGTATGGCTTCGTCCTGGCCGCGGCCTGGGGTTTGAAACAAGCACGCAGAGGCGGCGCCTGACCCCATTTTCCTCGCCTCCGCCCTGCCCCTTCCCCACATCTCCGGGCAATGGCCCTCCTCAGTCTCCTCGACGTCTATGTCAGCTTCGGCGGCCCTCCCGTCCTGGACCACCTGAACCTCCAGATCGAGGAAGGCGAACGTGTCTGCCTGCTCGGTCGTAACGGCGCCGGCAAGACGACCCTCATGCGCATCGCCGCCGGCGAGTCCGCCCCCGACACCGGCACGGTCACCATCCCCGAAGGCGTCTGCATCGCCCGCCTGACCCAGGAGATACCCGAGTCCCTCCCCGGCACCGTCCGGGACATCGTCGCTTCGGGCCTCAGGGACGACGACGGCTCGGAAGACTGGGAGAAGGACCTGCGCGTCGACGACCTGATCGCCCGCCTCGGCCTCCCCGAGGACCGCGATTTCAACGCCCTCTCGGGCGGCCTCAAGCGCCGCTGCCTCCTCGCCAAGGCCCTCGCCGCCAAGCCCGGCCTGCTGCTCCTCGACGAGCCGACCAACCATATGGACCTGGATTCCATCCTCTGGATGGAAGAGTTTCTGCTCGAGCAGAAGATTCCCCTGCTCTTCGTCACGCACGACCGCGCCTTCCTCCGGCGGATGGCCAATCGCATCATCGAGCTCGACCGCGGCAAGCTGGCCAGCTGGTCCTGCGATTACGACACCTACCTCGTCCGCAAAGAAGAGCTCTTCGTCGCCGAAGAACGTCAGCGCGCCGCCTTCGACAAGAAACTCGGCCAGGAGGAAGCCTGGTCCCGCCGCAGCCCGGGCGCGCGCCGCACGAAGTCCAACGCCCGCATGGAGGCGCTGGTGAAGATGCGCGCCCAACGCGGTGCCATGCGCACCGCTACCGGTTCCGCCAAGATGGAGATCAGCGAAGCCGAACGATCCGGCGTCCGCGTCGTCGAAGCCGAGAACATCGCCTTTGCCTATCCCTCGGGCACCCCCCTCATCCGGGACTTCAGCTTCGTCCTCAACCGCGGCGACAAGGTCGGTCTCATCGGCCCGAACGGCGCCGGCAAGACGACCTTGGTCAAGATGCTCCTCGGCCAGCTGGCCCCGACCTCCGGTGACCTGATGTTCGGCACGAAGATGGAAGTGGTCTACTTCGACCAGATGCGCGACCAGATCGACGACAATAAGACGGTCGCCGAGAACCTCGCCGGTGACAGCGATACGGTGTCGGTGCAAGGCCGCTCCCGCCACGTCATCAGTTACCTGCAGGACTTCCTTTTCGACCCTTCCCGTGCCCGCTCCAAGGCCAAGGTGCTCTCGGGCGGCGAACGCAACCGCCTTCTGCTCGCCCGCCTCTTCACCAAGCCGGCCAACGTGCTCGTGCTCGACGAACCGACCAACGACCTCGACGCCGAGACGCTCGACGTGCTCGAGGATATCCTGGTGGAATACACGGGCACGCTCATCATGGTCTCCCACGACCGTGCCTTCCTCGATAATGTCGTGACCAGCACGCTGGTCTTCGAAGGCGACGGCATCGTGACCGAGCACGCCGGCGGCTATACCGACTGGCGCAATGAACTCGCCCGCATCGCCGTGGCCAAGCGCACGGCGTCAATCGGCACGGCCGCCAAGGCCGCCGCACTGGCCAAGGCTTCCGGCAACGCCCCGGTCGGCGCGAAGCTCAACAACAAGGAACGCAAGGAACTGGAGACGCTGCCCGGCAAGATCGAGCTGCTCGAAGCCGAACAGGCTCAGCTCACGGTCCAGCTGGGCGACCCCGAAATCTACAAGGACGGCGGCGCCAAGGCCGCGGCCATGCAGAAGCGCCTCCATGCGGCCGAAGCCGAACACGCCGAAGCCCTCGCCCGCTGGATGGACCTCGACGCCCGAAAGGACGCTTAAGGCTCCGACCTACGTCCGTGGCTATGCCGTTTTCGGGATAGCCTATGCTCTTATCGGCAGTTGCACGCGGTCAGGCATGGCTCATGCTCTGCGCATACCCTATTAAACAAAAGGATTTTAGCCGCACACGCCCTTCCTTGGATAGCTCCCGACCAGATGTCACGTTGTGCCGTTTTATGACTATCCCCTTTTGACGCGCCGCCTATCGCCATGAAACGCCCCCGGAACGTCCTCCTCGCCCTCGGCTGGTATGACCATCGGTTGCTCCAGGGCATCGCGACCTACGCCTCCGAACACCGCTGGCATCTGGCCTCCCACAGCATCATCCATGAAAAGGTGATTCCCTGGGGCTGGGAAGGCGACGGCATCCTCGCTTGGCTCGGCGCCGGCGACGATCTCGCCGATTTCGTCCTGAAAGCCGACAAGCCGACGGTCGACTTTTCGTTACGCCGCCGCGGCACCCCCTTCGCGCATGTCGTCCAGGACCACACCAAGACCGGCGAGCTGGCCGCCGAGCACTTCATCGAACGCGGGATGGGGCATTTCTGCTTCTTCAGCGACACCGAGAATTGGTCGCAGGTGGAACGCGGTCAGGCATTCATGGAAGCCCTCCGCCGCCGCGGCCTCCCCTGCGAACACCTACGCTGGACCAACTCCGGCAAGAAGGCCGACCTGCGGGACGAGTGGCAGCGCCGCCGGGCGTGGCTGCTGACGCGCCTCAAGGCCGCGCCCAAGCCCTTGGCGGTCTTCGCGGCCAACGGCACCCTCGCCGTCGAGGTCCGTGAACTCTGCGAAGAGGCCGGCCTGCACGTGCCGACGCAGGTGGCGATAGTGGGCATCGACGACTACCTGCTCTCGGTCGGCGCCATCAAGAAGTACGTCTCGGGCGTCGATACCAACCTGGAGGAACAAGGCTACCGCGGCGCCGAACTCCTGGACCGTCTGATGCGCGGTGAGACGATGCCGCCCGAGCCGATCCGCATCCAGCCGGCCGGCGTGATCACCCGCATGAGCAGCGACATCCTCGCCACCGGCCATGAAGGGGTCGTCCGCGCCCTGCACCACATCACCGACCACTTCGCCGGCCCCTTGGGCGTCAAGGAGCTCGCCGCGATCGCCCACATGTCCGAACGCGGACTCCGCCAAGCCTTCGTGAAGCACGTCGGTTGTACGCCTGGCGACCGCCTGCGCACGGTCCGCATCGACTCGGCCAAGCGGTTGCTCGCGGGATCATCCGAGAAGATCGAGTCGATCGCCCATCGTTGCGGCTATCCGAACCTGAACTCCTTCTTCGCGGCTTTCCGCCGCTCCGAGAACATGACCCCCGCGGAGTACCGACGCATCATGCGCTTCCGCGTCTGAAGACGCGTCGACGCCGGCAACCTCTCCGCCGCGCGCCTGTTTTTTATCCTTGAACGT
Organism: Verrucomicrobiota bacterium; assembly: GCA_030834165.1. GTDB lineage: Bacteria > Verrucomicrobiota > Verrucomicrobiia > Opitutales > UBA953 > UBA953. The sequence goes on along the minus strand of JAURFU010000012.1, from coordinate 24,657 downwards.
GAGGCGTGGCCCATCTGAATGCCGCCAGGGTTCGGAATCCCGTCGGATTCCGGAGGATCATCCAAGGTCGGGCCGCCTTGGAACACATTGACCAATCATGACTCAGATCAAAGTAGGCCTCGTCGGCTTCGGCCGGGCGGGCCGCGAGGGCGCCAAGGAAATCATCCGCGACAAGGAGCTCCGGCTCGCCTGGATCGCGCGCCGCACGTGGCGGGATGAGGCCGATCTCGTCGAAAAACCCCGGCGGTGCCTCCATCTGGACGGCCAGGACTTCCCTGCCCTGACCTCGGACGAACTGAGTTCGCCCAAGTTCATGCGCGCCCACAAGGTCGACCTGATCATCGACCTGGCCAGCTCGCAGGCCATCCGCCACTACGGTCACCTCGCCCGTCAAGGCGTCCGCATCGTCTCGGCGGTCTCCCACTATGACGACAGCGACAAGGAATTGCTGCGGCTGGCGTCCCGGCAGACCGCCACGCTGCACTCCCCGAACATCACCCTCGGCATCAACCTGGTCTACGTGATGGCCCGCATGCTCCGCCGGCTGATCCCTCAAGCCGACGTGCATATCGCCGAAGAACACTTCGCCCAGAAGCGCGGTCGCTCCGGCACGGCCGAACGTCTCGCCGTCATGCTCGGACTGGAGCCGGACGACGTCATCAGTTCGATCCGCGCCGGCGGCATCATCGGCAAGCACGAGCTGATCTTCGGACTGCCCAATCAGACCATCCGGATGGTCCATGAGACGATCAATCGGCGCGCCTTCGCGCGCGGCGCCCTGCTCGCGGGCAAGTGGCTCATGGACTCCGAACCAGGTCTCTACACGATGGAGAAGCTTGTCTTCAAACGCATCCGAGAGGGCCTGAACGAGGACGTCGAGGAAGCCAGCGCCTGACTCCCCCGCCGAAGTCACCAAGACCGCAGGCCGCCGTCGAGGTGGCCCAGCTCCCGGAAGCCCAGCGCCTTGAGGCGGGCCAAGGCGCGCCGGCTCCGCATCCCGCTCGCGCAGTAGACGAAGAGCGGCCGGGTCCGGTCCAGCCGGCCGGCCCGTAGGTCGAAATCATCGTCCCCGACCGGCAGGTTGATCGCCCCGGGAAGCGCGCCGCCGGCGAATTCACCGGTGGTACGGACGTCCACGATCTGCGCGTCGGCATGGGCCGCCAACCATGCGCGGGCTTGCGCGGCGTCCAGGTTCTCGCAACGGCAGCCGGGGTCGGCGGCGAAAAGCCCGCCCGTCGGACGTTCGGCGAAGAGACGCCACAGCAGCAGGCCCGCGCCTAAGACGACGAGGGACCAGATCAAGAGGCTCGGACGAAACGGGCCGGGGACGGACATGGGATCGGCTCAATCGGCCAAGGCGTGGATCGTGCCGGTGACCTGGCCGCGCAGTTCGGCGCCGTCGGCCGACTTGAGCTCATACTTGAGCTGAGCCTGCATCGCAGGACGCAGGTCGGCGACTTCTAGGAGGACGGAGCGCTTGTCGGCCGAAAGGGTCGCCTTGCGGACGACCATGGCGTCGTGCTTGCGCTCAGCCATCTGGGCCTTGCTGAACTGGAGCTGGCCGTCGCGACCGGGCTCCGTCGCGGCGACCTTGGTCTCAAGGGTAGAGATGTCAGGGGAACCATAGGCGGAGGACCAGACGTAGTTCCACAGCTCGAGGTTCCAGTTGCCCGCGTCGGTCGCTGACTTGGCGTCCAGCTCGCAGGCGAAGTCGATGCGCAGACCTTGCTTGGTCGCGGCGAAGGCGATGGGCATGCGGGCGTCGGCGCCGGTATAACGGACGCGTTGGAAGCAGCCGTTCTGCGTCGCGGTGGTCTGCCAGCCGCGGAGGCCGGTCACATACAGCTGGCCGTCCTTCGGATTGAAGCGCGCGCGCATGGCCCCGCTGGCGAAGTCGACGTTGAAGCGGGTCACCCCGCCCTGCATCTGCGGCTGGCCGCCGAAGGTCACTTCCTGCGGGAGAACTCCATAGAGGGAACAGGTGCCGTAGCTGAGATGCAGGAGCCGGTCCTTCCACGGCCCGAACTTATCGGAGGTCACCCAGACCTGGCCGCCGCTGGAGTTGTCCACATCCTTCGGGAACCAGCAGAGCGGACGGTCGTAATCCTTGGGAGGCGTGGCGCGGTGCGCGAGGTCGACGACGCCATAAAAACCGCCCTGCTTGATCCAGTTGAGGCGGCACATGGGCGTCCAGGTGCCCTCGTTGTCGCCGGTCGTCAGCTGGCCGCTCGGGCTGAGGCCGATGCCGTTAGGGGCGCGGAAGCCCGTGGCGAAGGTTTCCGAGCGTTTGCCGTCCGGGGAGACCTTGAACAAGACGCCGTGATGGTCGCAGATCTCGTCGAAGCCGCGGCCGCCGTTACGGACGGGCCCGGCCTTGACGTAGTAGAGGTTGCCGGCCGCGTCGGCCTGGAGATCGAAGACGAATTCGTGGAAGTTCTTCGTGACCATCACGTCGAAGTTGAAGGCTTCGTAGGCATCAGCCTCGCCGTCACCGTTGGTGTCGCGCAGCTTCCAGATGCCGTCGCGGCAGGTGACATGGACCTCACCGTTCACGACCTTGAGGCCGAGCGGATGATAGAGCCCCGCGGCGAAACGACGCCAGCTGACCTTCGTCAGCTTGTCGTCGATGCCCGAGGCGATGAAGACATCCCCATGGAAGGTGCTGATGACCGCCCGCCCGTCGGGCAGGAAATCGAAGGCCGAGGTGAACATCGGGGCCTTCCAAGGATTGGTCACGGGCAGCTTCACGTCATCGACGACGTAAGCTTCGCCGGCCTTTTCCGAAAGCTTGCCGGCCGTCTCGACGACCTCCGGCCAGAGGACCTTGGGAGCCTTGAGCAGGTGGGAAGGCAGGTCGGTGTCGAAGGCCGTCGGCAGAGGCACGCCGGCGGGAAGATAGGCGATGCGGACGTTGGTGACCTCGCCGGCGCCCGCGACCCGTGCCACGACATGGCCGTCGAGCGTCTCGATCTTGGAAGCGCCCAGCGTCACGACCCGCGCGGCGTCCGCGGCCTTGCCCAGCAACACGGTGACGCCTTTGGCCGAAGGAGCGATCTCGAGGGTGCGCACGACGAACTGGACTTCGTTGGCCGTGACGACCTCGGCCGTCTCATCGACGGAAACGTCTCCGACCTGCCAGCGGACGACGACCGCCCGGCCGGAAGTACGGAAGCCTTTGAAGCGCGCCTGCTCCGCGGGCAGCGGTCCGAATCCCTTTCGAGGCGTCAGGGCCGACGCGGAGGCATCCGGCATGAAGCCCGCAAAATCACCGGTGACGAAGAGGGTCTCGCCGATGGCGGTCGGGTAGTCTCCGCGCGACATCAGGTTCATCTCGGTGGTGAACTTGCCCGCCCAGGCGCCGATCGGACGGCAGAGGTCCAGGTCGTAAGCGATGCCCTTCTTGCCGTCGTCGCCCAGACGTACGGCCAGCCCCTTGAGGCCGGTCGAGTCGATCGAGCCATCCTTCTGCTTGCCGACGCCGACCGTGCCGAGGATCCACTGACCGGGAGCCTCCGCGAGCGGTGCTGGCGTCTTCTTGGCGGGTTTCTTCGCCTGACCGAAGAGCAGGCCGACCGAGAGGAAGAGAGCGACGAGGGGCGAGCGCATGGGGAGATTCATAACGGCAAGGGCGGGCTCAGGGACAGGCAAAAGTAAGGGCCGAGGTCCTAAGACCCCGACCCTGTTTGAACTGGCCCTAGCTCTGGCCCTAGCCCTGACTTCAGAGACTCCGCAGGTAGGCGGCGATGTCGGCGACACCCTGCTCGTTCAGGCCCATCTGGGACGGGGTGAACATGAGCGAGCGGTCGAGATGCTTCTCTTCCTTGATGCGCTGGCGCGGGATGGACTGCACCACGCCGCCCATGGACTTCACCATCAGCGGGTCGCCGGAGGAGAGTACCATGCCGGTGATGACCATGCCGTCATCCAGCACGACGCGCGTGCCTTCGAAGCCATGCGAGATGTTATTGGAAGGCTGCGCGATGTTGAGGATCAGGGTCTCCAAGGACTGCTGCCTGGCGTAGGTGGTGAGGTCCGGACCGAACTCCACGCCCTTGCCGTCGAACTTGTGGCAGGCGTAGCAGACCGCGGACGCGGCCTTGCCCTTGGCGACATCGCCCTTGAGGGCGGCGATGTCCTCGACCGAGGCGAGCGGCTTGGCGCCCGGCATCTCGGGAGGCAGGTCGCTGCCGACGAGCTTGGCACCGGAGGCGTCGCCGCCGCGGGCCTTGACGATCGCGTCGACGTCGAAGCCCTTCCAGAGGCTCCCCTTGCGGTTGCCGACCCACCACTTGGCGAGGTCCGCCTGGGCGAACTGCTTGTTCAGCGAGAGCTCCACCATGGTGCCGGCGGCCTCGGCGCTGCGCGTGAAAGCCAACGTGGTCAGCTCGCGCTTGACCTCGGACTCGCTGAGTTTGCCGGAGAGCAGACGGGCGCGGACATCGCGCACGGCGGAAGCCGGGTGCAGACGCCAGGTGAGCCAGGCGTAGGCCGGAGTCCATTCCAGGGCGGGCTTGGCCATGACCTTCGCGATGGCCGCGTGCACGACGGCTTCGCGGTCCGTCGAGGCGAGGCCGATGGCCTCGAGATAGGCACGGTCCTGGCCGTCGAACTGTTCGGCGATCGTCACGAGCAATGCGACCGCGGCCGGAGTCTTGAACTCCCGGAGGGCGATGGCGACTTCGCGGCGGACGGCCGGAGACTTGTCCTTGGCCATGGCTTCGCAGAGGGCGAAGACGTCGCGACCGGCCGCGCGCAGGGAGCGGAAAGCCACGAGGCGACGGGTGTCGTCGTCGGCGGCGAGCTCCTTGCGGGCGAGCGCGGCACCCTTGTCACCGAGCTGCGCGAGCAGCCAGACGGCGCGGGAGGCGACATATGGATTGGCGTCGGCGAGGAGCGCGGCGACGTCGTCGACGACCTTCTCACCCGCGGCCTTGAGGCGGTTGAAGCCGCCGGCGCGGACGTTGGGCGAAGGGCTGCGCAGCGCGGCGAGCTGACCGGCGACGGTCGTGAGGTCGATCTTCGGGACGACGGACTTGAAGCCCTTCGGAGCGATGCGGTAGATGGTGCCCGAGAGACCGTTGTCGCGCGTGCCGTGGCCGCCCACGCCGGGGTCGAACCAGTCGGCCACGTAGATCGCGCCGTCCGGACCGACGCAGACGTCGGAAGGACGGAACTTCGTCTTGAGGACGCCGGTGGCCTTGCCGCCGAGGAAGTCCGACCCCGCCCACTCCTTCTCCTTGTTGGAGGTGAGGAAATCGAAGCGCTCCAGCTTCATGCCGGCGCCGTCAGGCTTGGGCAGGTAACCGAAGACGACGTTCTTGCCGGCCTCGCAGGCGAGGAGCAGGCCGTTCCACTTCGGATCGAGCGCGCCGTTCTCATAGAAGGCCACGCCGGTCGGCGAACCACCGCCGTAGACGTCGCCCGCGGGCATGGTGCCGGGGTCGTCCTGGCGCCATTCGGCGACCGGCGTCTCCTGGCCCGGACGCTTGTCGGCGCCCCAGGAACGCTGGCCGTCGGCGGAGGCGAAGCCGGCGTTGCCGCCCTCCATGATCAGGCTGACGCGGCAGGCGGGCGGATCGTCGTTGTCGCTCTGGTACATGTCACCGAGCGAATTGACGGACTGCTCGTAGCTGTTGCGGTAGTTATGACCGACGATGCGGGCGTTGGTGCCGTCGCTGTTCATGCGGACGGAGAAGCCGCCCACCCAGACGTTGCCGTCATCGCTGCGAAGGCCGGCGACCTTCTGGGCGTCCACGGCCTGCTTGGTCCATTCGCCGTGGTTGTAGGGGCTGCCGATGCGGAAGGTCTTGCCCGACCTGTCGGTGAACTGCGCGCAGGTGTTGCCCTGGTTGAAGTTCCACTGGCCGTCCGGACCGAACGTCGCGCTGTGCAGGGAGTGGTCGTGGTTGCGTCCGTTGAAGCCGGTCAGCAGGACCTCGCGCTGGTCGACCTTGGGATCGAAGACGCCGTCGCCGTTGACGTCGGTGTAGACAAGCAGGTCCGGCGGCTGGGAGACGACGATCTTGCCGTCGATATGGGCCACGCCCAGGGGCGAGACGAGGTTGGCTTCCTGCGTGAAGACCGTGACCTTGTCGGCCTTGCCCGCGCCGGTGGCGTCCTCGAGGACGACGATGCGGTCGCCTTCCTTGCGGCGGCCGGACTTGCTGCGGTAGTTGACGCCCTCGGCGACGAACATGCGGCCGCGCTCGTCGAAATCGATGTTCGTGGGATTGAAGATCTGCGGAGAGGTGGCCCAGACGGTGACCTCGAAGCCTTCCGGGACCGTGAAGAGCTCGGCCGGGACCAACGTGGGTCCGCTCTCGAAGTCGACCGGCTTGTATTTGGCCGGACGCGAGGTGAAGACCCCGAACTTGACGTCCGCCGAAGTGACCTTGCCGCCGCGGAGCGCGCCTCCGTCGTCGATGGCCACCTTGGCGCGGAAGGACTTGGCCGGAGCGGGCAGCTCGTAGGCGATGAAGGAAGAAGCGTGCGTGCCGATGCCGCGCGCATACTCCTTGCCGGCGACCTTGAGCGGCTTGCCGTCGTAATTCTTGCCGACGCGGGTCTGGCCGAGGGATTCGGCCTCCTTCCACTTCAGCTTGGTCAGGTCCAGCACCGTTCCGTCGGCGAGGACGACCTCGGGCTCGATCCAGTCAGCCCAGTCGAAGGCGTTGGCGTCGATTTCGGCGACGAGCAGGTAGAGCTCCTTGGCGCCGTTCAACTCGGCCGAGATGTCGACCAGTCGCTGCTTGTCGCGGGCGTGCATGTGCGGCGATTCGGCGACCGGCTTGGGGTCGGCGGCGGAGGCCAAGGCGGCCAGCCCAAGGAGGGCCAGCAAGGGCGCGGGGGCCTTACGGAGGAAGGGCGTCATGAGGTATCAGGGGAGTCCTCAAGACAGCACCTTTGACGGAGGGTTCAAACCCTAACCGAGGGTCGGAGGGCGCTTTCCCGCAAAAACCCCACCAACGGCTTTACATCCCGATGACAGCCAACACGTTTGAGGAACTTAGGGCATCCCGCCCTGTCTTACCCTTTCCTGATGTCTTTCCGGCTCTTCATTGGCTCACTTTCCTTCGCCGTCGTGGCGTCGGCGGGCGAACCTTCCGGCCCGGCACAGCTGGAGTTCTTCGAAAAGGAAGTCCGGCCGGTCCTCGCCGAACATTGCTATAAGTGCCATGGCGAGAAAAAGCAGAAGTCCGGCCTCCGCCTCGACGCGCGTGAGTTCGTGCTCAAAGGCGGCGAAGTCGGCCCGGTCGTCGTCCCGGGCAAACCTGAGCTCAGCCGGCTGATCCTTTCCGTCAACCATGTCAAAGCCAAGGACGTCTACGCCATGCCCGGTGAAGACGAGAAGCTGCCGCCCAAGGCGATCGCGGCGCTGACCGAATGGGTGCGTCAAGGTCTGCCATGGCCGGACGAAGCGAAGCCGCTCGCCCAGGATCCCCGCAAGCACTGGGCCTTCCAGCCCGTGAAGGCGCCGGCCGCGCCCGCCCTCGCCTCGGCCGACGCCGCCAAGGTCCGGCAGCCGCTTGACCGCTTCGTGCTGGCCCAGCTGAAATACGCCGGACTGGACTTCAACCCGGAGGCCCCGCGCGAAGTCATCATCCGTCGGCTCACGCTGGCCCTCTGGGGATTCAATCCTACCGCGGCCGAGATCGCCGCTTACGTCGGCGACAAGGATCCGCAGGCGACCGAGAAACTCGTGGACCGCCTGCTGGCCGCGCCCGCCTTCGGCGAACGCTGGGGCCGTCACTGGCTCGACGTCGCGCGTTACTCCGACACCAAGGGCTACGTCTTCCAGGAAGAGCGCCGCTATCCCTACGCCTACACCTATCGCGACTGGGTCGTGAAGGCCTTCAACCAGGACCTTCCCTACGACCAGTTCCTGCGGCTGCAGATCGCGGCGGACCAGATCGTCAAGGACCCCGAACAGAACCAGGACCTCGCGGCGCTGGGCTTCCTGACGCTCGGCCGTCGTTTCCTCAACAGCACGCCCGACATCATCGACGACCGCATCGATGTCGTCATGCGCGGCACCCAAGGCCTGACGATGGCGTGCGCGCGCTGCCACGACCACAAGTTCGACCCCTTGCCGACGACCGAATATTACTCCCTCTACGCGATCTTCAATTCCAGCGAGGAACCCAAGGAGCTCCCGCCGCTCAAGCCGTTCACCCGCACCAAGGAGACCGAGGAGTTCGAAGCCGAACTCGCCGTCCGCCAGAAGAAACTAAATGACTTCATCCAGAGCCGGTACGAACTGTCCTACTCTCCGGAAAAGACCGCGGCCTACCTGAACCTCGCCCAGGAGTCGTTCAAGGATTCCAAACTCGACGCCAATCAGAAAGCCAAGGCCGCCAACCTCTACGCCGCCGTGCTCGGGGGCTGGAAGAACGCCCTCAAGCCCAAGCTGACGGCGACCGACCCGGCCTGGGGCGCCTGGGTGAGCCTGCATGGCGTCGCCGATGCGGAATTCCCGAAGCGCTTCGCCGCCCTGCTCGCTCAGCCGACCCAGTTCGCCGACCCGCTCCTGCGCGCCCGCCTGCAGGCCAAGGCCCCCGCGAAGCTCTCCGAGCTGACCGCCACCTACGCCGCGCTGCTCTCCGAAGCCCGCAAGTCCGACCACGCCGCCCGCGCCGAGTGGAAGCCTTGGCGGGAGCTGATCCTGCACCCGACCGGCCCGACCGCCATGACGCCTGCCTCGCTCATCGGCACCTACAACGTCGCCGACCGCAACACGCGCAACAAGCTGCAGATCGACGTCTCGGGCTACAAGGCGACCAGCACAAAGAGCCCGCCGCACGCCATGGCCCTGGTGGACAAGCCCAAGGCCGTCCAAGGCGTGGTCTTCCTCCGCGGCAGTCCGTCCCGGCCCGGCAAGAAGGTGCCGCGTCAGTATCTTTCGATCCTTTCCGACGGCCCGCCCAAGGAGTTCACCCAAGGCAGCGGACGCCTCGACCTGGCCAACGCCATCGCGAGCCCGACCAACCCGCTGACCGCGCGCGTCATGGTCAACCGCGTCTGGATGCACCTCCTCGGCCAGCCGCTCATCGAGACCCCGAGCGACCTCGGCGTCCGCACGCCCGCGCCGAAGAACCCCGCCCTGCTCGATCACCTGGCGAGCTCCTTCGTCCGCGACGGTTGGTCGACGAAGAAGCTGATCCGCGGCATCGTCCTCTCGCGCACCTTCCTGCAGAGCGCCGACCTGCGTCCCGAAGCCCAGGCCAAGGATCCGGACAACTCGCTCTTCTGGCGCGCCCAGCGGCGTCGTCTGGATTTCGAAGCGATGCGCGACAGCATGCTCCGCGTGGCCGGACGACTCGAAGCCCCCAAGTTCGGCGGGCAGCCGTTCGACCTTGTCGCCCGCTTCGACGAACCGCGCCGCACGATCTACGGCCACATCGACCGCCAGAACCTCCCGGCCTTCTTCCGGACCTTCGACTTCGCCAACCCGGACTACCACGTGCCGCGGCGCAACCAGACGACCACCCCGCAGCAGTCGCTGTGGATGCTCAACCATCCCTTCGGACGCACGCTGAGCGACGAGCTCGCCGCGAAATCCGCCGCCCAGCCGGATGACGCCGCCCGCGTGGCCTTCCTGTATCGCACGATCCTGGCCCGCGAACCGAAGGCGGCCGAGACCGCCCTCGCGCTTGATTACCTGCGCGAAGCCGCCGCGGCCCCGGCGCCCGCCGCCTGGAGCTACGGCTACGGCGCCTGGGACCCTGCGGCCAAGCAGCTGCGGTTCACCGAGATGACCGTGCGCACCAAGGACCGCGTCTCGCCCACGGACAAGGTCCCGGACAAGAAGTTCTCCTTCGTCTTCCTCTCCGCGAAGGGCGGACACCCCGGCGACAAGCCTGAGCTCGCGGCCATCCGCCGCTGGACCGCCGGCAGCGCGGGCACCTACCGGCTCGAAGGCGAACTGCAGGTCGGCAGCAAGGCCAGCGACGGCGTCCGCGCCCGCATCGTCTCCACCCGACGGGGCCTGCTGAAGGAGGCCGTCGTCGCCGGCGGTGCCAAGCAGCCCGTGCTCGTCCCGGAAGTCGAACTCCTCGCCGGCGAGACGGTCGACTTCATCGCCGACAATCACCGCAACTCCAACAGCGACGGCTTCTCCTGGTCCCCGGTGATCAAGGACGCCAAGACCGGCGAGGTCATCAGCTCCGCCGTGGCCGAATTCGGCCGGAAGCCCGACCGCCAATCCGCCCTCTCCACGTTCGCCCAGGTCCTCCTCCAAAGCAACGAGTTCAACTTCGCCGACTGATGCTCCACCTCGACCCCCTCTCCCTCGGCTCGCGACGCGAGTTCCTCCGCCGCATCGGCATGGGCCTCGGCGGCGTGGCCATGGCCTCCCTGCTCCAGCAGGAGCTGCGCGGCGCCGACATCCGCGTCGACCCGCTGCGCCCGCTCGCCGCGCGCAAGCCTCCGCTGCCCTGCAAGGCCAAGCGCGTCATCCACATCTTCGCCAACGGCGGCGCCTCGCAGGTCGACACCTTCGACCGCAAGGTGGCCCTCGACAAATACCACGGCCAGAAACTCCCCGGCGACTACATCGCGACCGAACGCCGCACCGGCGCCGCCTTCCGTTCGCCGTTCACCTGGAAGCGCTACGGCAAGAGCGGCCTCGAGGTCAGCGAGCTCTTCGAAAAGACCGCCCAGCACGCCGACGACCTCTGCGTCATCCGCTCGATGAAGGCCGACGTGCCCAACCACGAGCCGTCGTTGCTGCTGATGAACTGCGGCGAAGCCCGCCAGGTGCGCCCTCCATCGGCTCCTGGGTCGACTACGGTCTCGGTTCCGAGAACGAGAACCTGCCCGGCTTCATGACGCTCTGCCCCGGCGGCTTCCCGATCCAGGAGACGCAGAACTGGCAGTGCGGCTTCCTCCCCGGCGTCTACCAAGGCAACTACGTCGACACCTCCAAGCGCACCGTGGAGGAACTGGTCGAGAACATCCGCAACTTCGGACTCTCCCGTCCGGCCCAACGCAAGCAGCTCGACCTGCTCGCCAAGCTGAACGCCGCGCATCAGTCCGTCCGCCCGCAGGACGCCGCCCTCGAGGCGCGCGCGCAGTCCTTCGAGATGGCCTACCGCATGCAGCTCGAGGCGACCGACGCCTTCGACATCGGCCGTGAGTCCGAAAAGACCCGTGAGATGTACGGCGACACGACCCTCGGCCGCCAGTTCCTCATCGCCCGTCGCCTCGCCGAACGCGGCGTGCGCTTCATCCAGCTCTGGCACGGGGCCGGCCAGCCGTGGGACAGCCACGACGACCTGGAGAAGAACCACAAGCGCCTGGCGATGGAGGCCGACCAGCCGATCGCGGCCTTGCTCACCGACCTGAAGCGCCTCGGCATGCTCGAGGAGACCCTCGTCATCTGGGGCGGCGAATTCGGCCGCACCCCGACCGTCGAACTCCCGACCCCGGGCTCCAACGCCGGCAAGATCAACGGCCGCGACCATAACAGCCACGGCTTCACGATGTGGATGGCCGGCGGCGGCGTGAAGCCCGGCCACGTCCACGGCGAGAGCGACGAGTTCGGCTTCAAGGCCGTCAAGGACGTCGTCCACGTCCACGACCTGCACGCTACCATCCTCCGCCTCCTCGGCTTCAATCACGAAGAGTTCACCTTCCGCAGTTCGGGCCGCGACTTCCGCCTCACCGACGTCCACGGCAAGATCGTCCAATCGCTGATCGCCTGATGCGCCTCCTCGCCCTGCTGCTGAGCGTCGCCGTCTCCTCGGCCTGGGCGCTCGAGACCAAGGTGGTGAAGGACGTCGCCTACAAGGACGACGTCGTCTCGCTCACGCCCTACGAGCAGGAACGCTGCAAGCTCGACCTCACCGTCCCCGTCGGCGCCAAGGGGTTCCCGACCTTCGTCTGGTTCTACGGCGGCGGGCTGAAGAACGGCTCCAAAGACCTGCGCGGCGAATACTGCGCCGAGATCCGCGAGAGCTTCGCCCAGGCGGGCGTCGCCGTGGTGACCCCCGACTACCGGCTCAGCCCGAAGGCGAAGTATCCGGCCTACGTCGACGACGCCGCCGCCGCCTTCGCCTGGACGGTCAAGCATATCGCCGAACACGGCGGCGATCCCCGTAAGGTGTTCATCGGCGGACATTCCGCCGGGGGCTATCTGTCCCTGCTCGTGGCCTTCGACCCCGAGCGGCTCAAACCCCACGGACTCACGCTGGGCTCCGTAGCCGGCGTCGCCCAGGTCAGCGGACAGGTGCTGACCCACTTCACGGTGCGCGAAGAACGCGGCCAGCCCCGCTACGGCATCACTTCCGACGCCGCGGCGCCGGCGTTCCATATCCGCAAGTCCCTGCCGCCGGTGCTCACGATCTACGCCCAGAACGACATGATCAGCCGCGCGGAGGAGAACCAGTTCTTCGTGGCCACCCTGAAGGCGGCCGGTCACACCGAGAACTACTCCCTCCGCGTCGAAGGACGCGACCACGCCACCGTCGGTCATGGCCTCCGCCACCTCGACGACCCCGCCCGTCTCGCGATCCTCAGCTTCATCGCGAAACAGTCAGCCCACCGTTGAACAAACCTCCCCTTCATGTCCTCGTGCCCTCCGGCCCTCTTGTCCTCGAAATCGATGTGCCTCCGCCTCTCCCTCCTCTGCCTCTGCGCGCTCCGCCTCACCGCCGCGGAGACCTATGACCTCGTCGTCTACGGCGGCACCTCCGCCGGGGTCATCGCCGCCGTCCAGGCGAAGAAGATGGGCAAGTCCGTGATCATCGTCGGCCCCGACCGGCACCTCGGCGGCCTCAGCAGCGGGGGTCTCGGCTACACCGATACGGGCAACAAAGCCGTCATCGGCGGTCTCGCTCGCAACTTCTATCACCGCGTCTGGGCGGAATACCAGAAAGACTCCACCTGGGCCTGGCAGCGTCCCGAGGCCTTCGGCAACAAGGGCCAGGGCACGGTGGCGATGGACAAGGATGAGCGGACGATGTGGATCTTCGAGCCTGGCGTGGCGGAGAAGGTCTTCGAGGACTACGTGAAGGAATTCGGCCTGACCGTGCTCCGCGACGAATGGCTCGACCGCGCCAAAGGCGTACGCGTCGAGAACGGGCGCATCACCCAGATCACGATGCTCTCCGGCAAATCCTTCGCCGGCAAGATGTTCATCGACGCCACCTACGAGGGCGACCTGATCGCCGCCGCGGGCGTCAGCTATCACGTAGGCCGCGAAGCCAACTCCGTCTACGGTGAGACCTGGAACGGCAATCAGGTCGGCATCCTCCACCACGGCCACCACTTCGGCGCGGTGAAGAAGCCGATCAGCGCTTACAAGGTCCCCGGCGACCCGTCCTCGGGCCTGCTGCCCCGCATCTCAGCCGAACCCCCGGGAGTCCGAGGCGAAGGTGACAAGCGCGTCCAGGCCTACTGCTTCCGCTGGTGCGCGACGGACCATCCCGACAATCGCATCCCTTTCCCGAAGCCCGCGAACTACGACGCTTCGCAATATGAACTGCTGGTCCGCGTGCTCGAGGCCGGCTGGCGCCAGACGTTCCATAAGTTCGACCTCCTGCCTAACCGCAAGACCGACACGAACAACCACGGCCCGTTCAGCTTCGATAACATCGGCATGAACTACGACTACCCGGAAGCCTCCTACGAGCGCCGCCGGGAGATCATCCAGGAGCATCGCGACTACCAGCAAGGACTCCTCTGGTTCCTCGCCAACGACCCCCGCGTGCCGGCCGACGTCCGCGAGGAGGCCAACCGCTGGGGCCTGCCGAAAGACGAATTCAAGGACAACGGCCACTGGCCGCACCAGATCTACGTCCGCGAGGCGCGGCGCATGGTCGGCTCGTTCGTGATGACCGAAAACGAACTCACGAAGAAGAAACCCACCCCCGATTCCGTCGGCATGGGCTCCTACACCATCGACTCCCATAACGTGCGCCGTTACGTGACGCCGGAAGGCCACGTCCAGAACGAAGGCGACATCGGCGTGCCGATCTCCCCCTACTCCATCGCCTACGGCGCCCTGGTGCCCAAGCGCGGCGAATGCGCCAACCTCTTCGCGCCGGTCGCCTGCAGCGCCACCCACATCGCGTATGGTTCGATCCGCATGGAGCCCGTCTTCATGATCCTCGGCCAGTCCGCCGCCACGGCCGCCGTGCTGGCGATCGACGGTGGCCTCGCCGTCCAGGACGTGCCCTACGCCGCCCTGCGCGAACGCCTCCTCGCCGACGGCCAGGTCCTGGAACACGCCTCCTCCAAGGAAACCCCGAAAGGCCATGGCGCCGGCAAGTCGCCGGAAACCCTGCCCGGCGTGACGGTGGATGATGACGCTGCAGAGCGCACGGGCGCCTGGAAACATAGTTCCGCCAACGGCGGCTTCGTCGGTTCCGGCTATCACCACGACGACAGGGGCAAGGAAGGCCCCGCGAGCGCCAAGTTCACGGCCAAGCTCCCGAAAGCTGGCAAGCACGAGGTCTTCCTCGCCGTCGTGCCCAACGCTAATCGTGCGACCAAGGCCAAGGTGCGCATCATCCATGCGGGTGGCCAGACCGACCTCGTGGTCAATCTGACGAAGGGTCCGGCTGATCATCTGGTGTCCCTGGGCACCTATGATTTCTCCGACCAGACGGCCGCCTCGGTCATCATCTCGAACGAGGCCGCCGAAGGCTACGTGGTCATCGACGCGGTGAACTGGCAGGCTCGTTGAGTCGCTACGGGGATTCCCCCTACTAATCGATTGAAACCCTTCGGCATAGGGAGTGTCATAACGACATCCCCTATGCGCTTTCCGACGCTCGCCTGCCTCTCCCTTGCCGCCGGCCTGACGGCCGCCGACGCGACGAACGAGCCCGTCCGCTTCAACCGGGACATCCGTCCGATCATGTCGGATACCTGCTTCCATTGCCACGGCTTCGATCCGAAGTCGCGCAAAGGCGGACTGCGCCTCGACATCCGCGAAGAAGCGCTGAAGGCCGGCAAGAGCGGCGAGATCGCCATCGTCCCCGGCAAGCCGGATGACAGCGAGATCATCAAACGCATCTTCTCGAACGATCCCGCCGACATCATGCCCGAGAAGGAAGCGCACAAGACGCTGACTCCTGCCCAGAAGGAACTCTTCCGCCGCTGGGTCGCGCAAGGCGCCGTCTACGAACCCCATTGGGCCTATAAGCCGCTCGAAGCCCCGGTCGTGCCGACGATGCCTGCCGGCGGCAAGAACCCGATCGACGCGTTCGTCGCCGCCAAGCTCGCCGAGAAGAAGACGACGCTTTCGCCCGAGGCGAACAAGGAGCGCCTGCTCCGCCGTCTCTCCCTCGACCTCACGGGGCTGCCGCCTACGCCCGCCGAGACCGCGGCCTTCGTCGCCGACAACTCTGCCGATGCTTTCGAAAAACAGGTCGACCGCCTGCTCGCCTCGCCGCACTTCGGTGAACGCATGGCGGTCTGGTGGCTGGATATCGCCCGCTTCGCCGACACGGTCGGCTACCACGGCGACCAGAACCAGCGCATCTTCCCCTACCGCGACTACGTCATCAACGCCTTCAACGCCAACAAGCCGTTCGATGTGTTCACCCGTGAGCAACTCGCCGGCGACCTGCTGCCCAATCCGACCGAAGAACAGCTGACCGCGAGCGGCTACAACCGCCTGAACATGATGACCCGTGAAGGCGGCGCCCAGCCCAAGGAGTACCTCGCCAAATACGGCGCCGAACGCGTGCGCTCGGTCTCCAACGCCTGGCTGGGCAGCACATTCGGTTGCGCCGAGTGTCACGACCACAAGTTCGACCCGATCAAGTCCGCGGACTTCTATTCCCTGCAGGCCTTCTTCGCCGACGTCAAGCAATGGGGCGTCTACGCGAACTATAACTACACCCCGGAGCCGGAACTGAAAGGCGTCGGCAACGAACACCCGTTCTTCCCTGAAGCCCGCGTCAAGAACGCCTATCTCGCCAAGCAGGACGCCCGTCTCCGCGCCGAACTTGAGACGCACTACGCCGAAACCGCCAAGGCCCTCGCCGCCGACCCGAAGGCCCTCGCCGCCTACCAGGCCTGGCAGCAAGGCATCAAGGCCACGCTCGCCCGGCATCCCTCCGGCCTGATCAGCCCGGCCGGCACCTCTCTCCTTAAATCCGCGTCGCCCGCCGCCTCCGGCAAGGCCGCCAAGGCGGCCGCGAAGAACACCGAAGCCGCCAAGGCGAAGATGAAGGCCAAGGCGGCGGTCGCGCCCGCGCCCGAAGCGACGGCTTTCGCCGCCGACAGCCTGGTGAAGATCCCGAAGGCGCTCGGCAAGGGTGACGACTTCGCCCTCCGTTTTGACGCCCCGGGAAGCTCGGTCGCCTCGGTACGCATCGACCTCCCGAAAGATTCCCTGCCCGTCGATGCTAGCGCGAATCTCGGCGTTCGCTTCGCCATCGCCGACGCCAAAGGCAAGGAACGTGGCGTGGGCGTGACCCTCGCCGACGCTTCGCACCGCGAGCCGCGCTATAACAGCGGCGTCGAACAGACCGATATCAATGGTGGCTGGGCTCTGAAGATGCCTGCCGCCGACGTCCATGCGGTCTGGATCCTGGACGCCCCGGTCACGCTGAAGTCCGACGAGAAGTTCGTCGTCCATCTCGAGAATGCTCCGGCGCTGTCCCTGAAGATCTCGCTCTCTCCGCTCAGCCACCTCGACCCGCTGCAGGTCACGAGCCCGGCCAATCTCGCCGCGGCGGCCTCCGCCGAGCCGACCACGGCCGTCATGCCGAACTTCTTGGTCGCCTCCGCGACCACCCGAGAGTCCCTGCTCAAGGCCCGCGCCCTGAACACCGAACTCCGCCGACAGAACCATGGCTACGCCTGGACGATGGTGACGCAGGCCACCAAGCCGCTCGAGGTCCGCGTGCTCCCACGCGGCAACTTCCTCGACCAATCCGGCCCTGTCGTGCTTCCCTCGACGCCTTCTTTCCTGCCCGGCCTGCGCACGAGCACCGAACAGAAGCGCCTCACCCGTCTGGATCTCGCCGACTGGATCACTTCCAAGGATAACCCGATCACGGCCCGCACGTTCATGAACCGCCTCTGGCAGGCGTTCTACGGCACCGGCCTCACCGCCGTGCTCGATGACCTCGGCTCGCAGGGCGAGCTTCCTTCGCACCCTGAACTGCTCGAATGGCTCGCCCTCGAGTTCCGCGACAAGGGTTGGGACGTGAAGCGCATGATCCGCCTGATGGTGAACAGCCAGACCTACCGACAGAGCAGCAGCCTGCGCCCCGACCTCAAGGAGATCGATCCGGCCAACCGTCTGCTTGCCTCCCAGAATCCCCGCCGTCTCGACGCCGAATTCATCCGCGACAACGCGCTCGCCGTCGCCGGACTCCTCCACGCGACGGACATCGGCGGACCCAGCGCCAAGCCCTACCAGCCGGCCGGCTATTACGAGCCGATCCAGTTCCCGAACCGTACGTATGTCGCCAGCACCGGCCCGGACCAGTGGCGCCGCGGCCTCTACATGCACTGGCAGCGCATGTTCCTGCACCCGATGCTCGTCAACTTCGACGCGCCCGCCCGTGATGAGTGCACCGCGCTCCGCAGCTACAGCAACACCCCGCAGCAGGCGCTGACGCTGCTCAATGACCCTGTCTTCGTCGAAGCAGCCCGTGCGTTGGCCGCTCGCCTCCTGGCGACGCCGGCCGGTGCGGATCGCCTCGCCCTCGCCTTCCGCCTCGCGGTCGGACGCGAGATCAAGCCCTCCGAACGTCCGTCGCTCGAGAAACTCGTCGCCGACCAGAAAGCTTACTACGCGGCTCACCCCGAAGACGCGACCAAGCTCCTTAAGGTCGGGCAGAGCCCGGCCCCCGCCGGCGTCGACCCGGCCGAACTCGCGGCCTGGACGCAGGCCTGCCGCGTCCTTCTCAACTCCCACGAAGCGATCACCCGCTACTAAGCCCATGCGCCCTTACGACCCCGTCGCCCACGCCCTGTCGATCAACCGACGGAGCTTCCTCACGAAGAGCGCCTACGGCCTCGGCAGCGCGGCCTTCGCCATGCTCGCCGCGAAGTCCGGTTTCGCCGACCTGCACGCCGCTCAGTTCTCCAAGGGGGCGCTCAAAGCCCCGCACCTCCCGGTGAAGGCCAAGCGCGTCATCTTCCTCTGCATGGCGGGCGGCCCTCCCCACCTCGAGCTCTTCGACAATAAGCCGGTCCTGAAGAAACTCGACGGACAGGCCTTCCCGGAATCGTTCACCAAGGGCCAGCAGATCGCCCAACTCCAAGGCGCCGTGCTCAAGGCCCGCGGCGGTTCGTTCGAATTCAAGAAGTGGGGCAAGTCGGGCATGGAGCTCACCGATATCTTCCCGCACATCGGTTCGGTCGCTGACGACCTGTGCGTCGTCCGCTCGCTCAAGACCGAGCAGATCAACCACGACACGGCCCATGCCTTCTTCAACACGGGCTCCATCATCAAAGGACGCCCGAGCATGGGCTCCTGGTTGCTCTACGGCCTCGGCTCTGAGACGGAGAACCTGCCGGGCTACATCGTACTGACCTCCGCTGGTCGTACCGGCCTGCAGCCGATCTCCTCGCGTCAGTGGTCCAGCGGCGTCCTGCCCAGCAAATACCAAGGCATCCAATTCCAATCCAAGGGCGAGGCCGTCCATTACATCGGCAACCCCGAAGGCGTGTGCCAGAGCACGCAGCGCCAGGTCATCGACGAGATCCGTCGACTCAACGGCCAGCTGGCCCAGGAGACCGTCGACCCGGAGATCGCGACCCGCGTGGCCCAGTACGAGATGGCCTTCAAGATGCAGTCGAGCGTCCCCGAGCTGCTCGACTTCAAGAGCGAGTCCGCGAAGACCATCGAAGCCTACGGCATCAAGGAAATCGGCGACGGCTCCTTCGCCTCCAACTGCCTCATGGCCCGCCGCCTCGCCGAACGCGGCGTACGCATGATCCAGCTCTACCACCGCGCCTGGGACCTTCACGGCGGCCTGGATAACGGCATGAAGATGGGCGCGGAAGACGTCGACAAGGCGACCGGCGCCCTCATCCGCGACCTCAAGGAGCGCGGCATGCTCGACGACACGCTCATCCTCTGGGGCGGCGAATTCGGCCGCACCCCGATGGGCCAGGGCACCGGCCGCGACCACCACATCGCCGGTTACTCGGTCTTCCTCGCCGGCGGCGGCGTCAAGGCCGGCACGACCTACGGAGCCACCGACGAACTTGGCTACAACGCCGTCGAGAACGTCGTCGATGTCCACGACCTGCACGCCACGATGCTCGCGCTGATGGGCATCGACCACCACCGCCTCAACGTGAAGTTCCAGGGCCTCGACGTCCGCCTGACGGGCGTCGCCGGCAAGGTGGTGAAGGGCATCATGGCCTGAGCGGTAAACGACACTTAATCGCCGTTTAAATTCGGCGTTTTTCCTTCAACGGTCCGAGGGGAATCGTAAGGTCTTCCCATGCCCCTCCCCCGTCTCATCCTCGCGGTCGCCCTGCTCGCCTCCGCCGTCCTCCCCGCTTTCGGCGCCGACGCGATCACACCCAAGGCGAAGACCGAACTCTTCAACGGCAAGGACACGGCCGGCTGGGTCGTCTTCCCCGAGGCCGGGAAGGATTCATGGTCCGTCAAGGACGGCCTCCTCTCCTGCGTCGGCAAGCCCAACGGCTTCCTCCGCACCGAGCAGAGCTACAAGCAGTATCGCTTCACGGTCGAATGGCGCTTCACCAAGACGGGCAACACGGGCGTGGTCGTGCACATGACGCCCCCCGACGCGGTCTGGCCGAAGAGCATCGAGTGCCAAGGCATGCACAAGAACCAGGGCGACTTCTACTTCTGGAACGGCGCCACACTTTCCGGCGGCACGGAACTGAAGGACAAGAAGACCGGCAAGGTCCGCGGGTACCGTCTCGGCAAGCAGGCCGATGCCGAGAAACCGGCCGGCGAGTGGAACACGTTCACCACGGTCTGCGACGGCAACACGGTCACGATCCTCGTCAACGGCAAGGAAGTGAACAAGGCCACCGGCACCAACCTCAGCGAGGGCTTCATCGGCCTGCAGGTCGAAGGCGGCGCCTTCGAGGTCAAGCGCTGCACCCTCGAACCCCTCTAAAACCCCTCCGGCCCTCTTGTCCTCCTGCCCTCAAATTACCATGCGCCTCCTCACTACCCTCCTCGCCGTCACGGCGTCCGCGCTCTTCGCGGAAGCCCCGTCCGGCTTCACCTCGCTCTTCAACGGCAAGGACCTTGCCGGCTGGCACGGCTATAATCCGCACTCCGTCGCCAAGCTGACCGGCGAGAAGAAGGACGCCATGCTGAAGAAGATGCGGGAAGAGTTTCCGCAGCACTGGTCCGTGAAGGACGGCGAGATCTTCAACCCCGGCACCGGCGCCTACGCCACCACCGACAAGGACTACGGCGACTTCGAGCTGACCCTCGAATACAACATGGCCCCGAAGGGCGACTCCGGCGTCTACCTCCGCGGCGTCCCGCAGGTGCAGATCTGGGACCCCACCGATGAGAAAGCCTTCAAGCACGGCGCCCAGCTCGGCTCCGGCGCCCTCTGGAACAACTCCCCCGGCAAGCCCGGCAAGGACCCCCTCGTGCTGGCCGACAAGCCCGCCGGCGAATGGAACACCCTCCGCGTCGTGATGGTCGGCGCCCGCGTGAGCATCTGGCTCAACGGCAAGCAGACCGTCGACCATGCGATCCTCGAGAACTATTACGACCGCAAGGCTTCCGTCCCCGCCAAGGGCCCGATCTGCCTGCAGACCCACGGCGCCCCGATCCGCTGGCGCAACATCGCGATCCGCGAGATCGCCGGCGACGAGGCCAACCGTATCCTGGCTTCGCACGGCAAGGCCGGCTTCAAGTCCGTCTTCAACGGCAAGGACTTCACGGGCTGGGCCGGCCCGGTCGAGAACTACGAGATCGTCGACGGCGCCATCGCCTGCAAGAAAGGCAAGGGCGGCACGCCCTATTACGACCAGGACCTGACCGACTTCGCCGTCCGCCTGGATTTCAAGCTGCCGTCCGGCGGCAACAACGGCCTGGCCCTCCGCTACCCCGGCACGGGCAACACGGCCTACGTCGGCATGTGCGAACTCCAGGTCCTCGACGACAACTACGACAAGGTGAAAGGCAAGATCGACCCCCGCCAGGTCCACGGCTCGGCCTACGGCATGGTCGGCGCCCAGCGCGGCTTCCAGCGCCCTATCGGGGAGTGGAATTTCCAGGAGGTCACCGTCGTCGGCTCGACCATCAAGGTCGAACTCAACGGGTTCATCATCCTCGACGCCGACCTGTCCAAGGTCGACATGGCCACGGTCATGGCCAAGAGCCCGCACCCGGGCAAGGACCGCAAGAACGGCTTCTTCGGCTTCGCCGGACACAACGACCCGGCGCAGTTCCGGAACATCGAGATCAAGGACCTGGCCGCCAAGTAAAGCAGGCTACCAGCCTACTTCAAAACCCCTCGTTTGAGGGGTTTTTTATTAACTGTCGATTGCCATGCCTCAGCGGCGGTCTTTACTGGGTCCGACCGCAAGCCCCCATGCGTTTTCCTCGTCTTTGCCTCGCCGTCGCCGGCACGCTTTCCTTGACCGCCCTCACGGCGGCCGAACGCGTCCAGTTCAACCGCGACATCCGTCCGATCTTCTCCGACACCTGCTTCGCCTGCCACGGCCCCGACGTGAACAAGATCAAGGGCGGACTGCGCCTTGATTCCCTCGAAGCAGCCCGCAAGGGCGGCAAATCCGGAGATCCTGCCATCACGCCAGGCCATCCCGAGAAGAGCGAAGTGATGAAGCGCCTGCTGACCGACGATGCCGACGATCACATGCCGCCGGCGGAATTCCATAAGGTGCTTTCGAAGGATCAGATCGCCCTCGTCGAACGCTGGATCAAGGAAGGCGCCGAGTATCAGGGCCACTGGGCCTTCCAGATTCCGGCCAAACCCGCCGTTCCGCCCATCCCCGCGGGCGGCAACGCGATCGACGCCTTCCTCGCCCAAGGTCTCGCCGCCAAGGGCCTCAAGCCGAACGGCGACGCCCCCAAGGCCACCCTGCTGCGCCGTGCCGCCCTCGATCTCACCGGCCTGCCGCCCTCCGACGCCGACCTGCAGGCTTTCCTAGCCGATGACTCGTCCGACGCCTGGTCCAAGGCCCTCGACCGTCTCTTCGCTTCGCCTCACTACGGCGAGAACATGGCGATGCAGTGGCTGGATTTCGCCCGCTATGCCGATTCGAACGGCTTCCAAAGCGACACCCAGCGCACGATGTGGCCCTATCGCGACTGGGTGATCAAGGCCTTCAACGACAACAAGCCTTTCGACGCCTTCACGGTCGAGCAGCTCGCCGGCGACCTCCTGCCCAATCCGAGCCGCGACCAGATCGTCGCCACGGCCTTCCACCGCAACCACCGCCTCAACGGCGAAGGAGGCCGCATCGTCGAGGAATGGTTCGCCGAGAACGTCATCGACCGCATCGAGACCACGGGGTCCACCTGGATGGGGCTCACGATGAACTGCTGCCGCTGCCACGACCACAAATACGACCCGATCTCCCAGAAGGAGTTCTACCAGTTCTTCGCCTACTTCAACTCCATCGACGAATCCGGCGTGCTCGGCGAATTCGGCGGATCCGGCCGGACCCGCGCCGGCGGCAACACGCCGCCCGTCCTCCCGCTTCCGACCGAAGAACAGCAGAAACAGATCGACGCGACCGCCAAGTCCCTCGCTTCCGCCGAAGCCGCCCTCAAGGCCATCCCGACCTCCCAGCCCGAACTTCTGGCCAAGTGGCTGGAACGCCAACGAGCTGCCTTCTCCAAGGAAGGCGTGGCCTGGCAGCCCCTTGACGACGAGAAGGTGTCCGCCAAGGAGAACGCCGAGTTCAAGCGTCTCGATGACGGCTCGTGGCTGGTCTCGGGCGGCACGGCCGCCAAGGAGACTTACGTGGTCGAAGCGCCGCTGACCGCCGGCCTGCTCACGGCCGTCCGACTCGAGGCCCTGCCGGACGACTCCCAGCCGAACAAGAGCCTCGGACGCGCCTTCAACGGCAACTTCGTGCTCAGCGCCTTCGAAGCGCGCCTGCGCACGGCCGACGGCAAGACGACCGCCCTGCCCTTGGTGAAGGCGGAAGCCGACTACGACCAACCGGGCTGGAGCATCGCCAAGCTCGCCCCTGCGCCGATGGTCAAAGGCAGGACGAAGAAGGCCGACAACAACAAGGCCGGCTGGGCCATCGGCGGCAACCTCCCCGAAAATCGCGTCCCGCGTAAGGCGATCTTCTCCTTCGCTCAGACCACGGTGCCCGCCGGCGCCAAACTCGTCGTGGTCATGCGTCATGAGGCCGTCGCGCAGCACAGCATCGGCCGCTTCCGTCTGAACGTCTCCGGCCAGGACCCGAAACTGCTCTCGCTCAAGGCCGACCCCGCCGCCGAAGCCGCCCGCCGCCTCTTGGCGAAGCCTGCCGATAAGCTGACGGACGCCGATAAGAAGGCCCTCGAGAAACTCTTCGCCGACAGCCCGGAACATCCTCGCTATGCCGCGACCGCCAAGGTCGCCGCCGCGAAGGCGGCCTTCGAGACGGCCAATAACGCCCCGGTGACGGTGATGGTGATGAAGGAACAGCCGAAGCCCCGCGATGCCTTCGTGCTCCTGCGCGGCGAATACGATAAGATCGGCCCGAAGGTCGAACGCGCCCTGTTCCGGGCCCTGCCGCCCATGCCCGCCGGCGAACCCAACAACCGTCTCGGCTTCGCCCGCTGGCTCACGAGCGGCACGCACCCGCTCACGGGTCGCATCTGGGTCAACCGCGCCTGGGAACGTCTCTTCGGCATCGGTATCGTGAAGACTTCCGAGAACTTCGGTTCGCAGGCCGAATGGCCGAGCAACCCGGAACTGCTCGACTGGCTCGCCGTCGAGTTCGTCGACCGCAAGTGGGACATGAAGGCCATGTATAAGCTGCTGATGATGAGCTCGGCCTACCGTCGCAGCGCCGCCGTCACCCCGGAGATGCTCGAGAAAGACCCCGACAACCGACTCCTCGCCCGCGGCCCTCGCTTCCGCCTGCCGGCCGAAGTCATCCGCGACCAAGCCCTCTGGACCGCCGGCCTGCTCGTCGACAAGCAAGGCGGCCCGAGCGTGAAGCCTTACATGCCCGAGGCGGTCTGGGACGAGACCAGCGTCTACGGCGACATGCGCAACTACAAGGCCGACACGGGAGAGGGCCTCTGGCGCCGCTCGCTCTACACGATCTGGAAACGCACCGCGGCTCCGCCCACGATGCTGCTCTTCGATTCCGCCGGCCGCGAGGTCTGCACGGTGAAGCGCTCCCGCTCCAACACGCCGATGCAGGCGCTCTCGCTCCTCAACGAGGTGACCTTCGTCGAGGCCGCCCGCAAGCTCGCCGAACAGGCCCTGCGCCAGCCCGGCGACCTCGAAGCGAAGCTCGCCTGGACCTTCCGTAAGGTGGTCCGTCGCGACGCCACGGCCGCCGAACTCGCCGTCCTCCGGAAGGGACTCGCTAAGCGTCTCGCCACCTATGCGGCCGACCCGAGCCTCGCGCCGAAGCTCCTCGCGCAGGGCGTGAGCCCGGCCGCGACCGACCTCGACCGCAACCAGCTCGCCGCCTGGACCACGACGGCCAACATCCTCCTCAACCTCGACGAAACCGTCACCCGCGAATGAACTGCAACGA
>JAURFU010000129.1 GCA_030834165.1 Verrucomicrobiota bacterium | reverse complement strand
CTTCCTACTGGGGAGTCGCCGTGCTCGGCGTCGCGTTCGTCGCCGTCCTCGCGCTCGTCGCGGTCCGCGTCTTCCGGCGCGCCCCGGCCCCGCGGCCGCCCCACGCGCAGCTCGAGGCCGAACTCCTCGCCGCCGAGTCGCGGCCGGCCGCTGAAGCGGTGGTCCGTGTCACGCAGGCTTTCCGTGGCTACCTTTTCGCCGTCGATGCGCGCGCCTTGCCTTCGCTCGCCACCGAAGAACTGCTGGCGGTGACGGGCGTCATCCCGGTCTTCCTGCCCGCGCGCCAGCCGCTGGCCGCCGCGCTGCGCAGCGCCGACGCCGCGAAGTTCGCCGGCGCCGGACTGGAGACCTCGTTGCTGATCGCCGGCGTCCGCGAAGCCGCCCGCCGCGTCGAAGACGCCCGCCGGACTTTCGCCCGGCCCACGCCGCCGCCGATCGTGCCCCCGCGCGCGACGACTGGCGCGGCGACTTCCGCGGCGTTGGCCCCGCCTGCGCCGCTCCCGAACCCTCCGCCCCTCCCTGTCCCGCCGCCGCTCCCTCGGCGTGACCACGCCTGATGGAAATCTTCGGCTACGATTTCCAATACCCCTGGGCGCTGCTCCTGC
>JAURFU010000128.1 GCA_030834165.1 Verrucomicrobiota bacterium | reverse complement strand
CAGGCCACGAGGAGGGCGAAGGCGGTGGCGACGGCGGCGTCCTTGGTGAGCCGGCGCGCGGCGGAGAAACCGGAGACCAGCCGGCCGAGCAGCGTCGCGGAGGCGAAGCCGGTGAGTCCCTTGCGGCGGCGGTGTTCCGTCCAGCGCAACGCGACGAAGAGGAGCAGTCCCGCGGCGGCGGCGACCGCCAGCAGGCGCGGATCCTCGAAATGCGGGTCGGTGGTGTCCATGGCTCAGGGCGCGCGGGGCCGCAGGACGGCCCAGCCGATCTCGGCGAGGAGGAGGAGGGCGGCGAGTCCGACCCAGATGAGGCGGTGGCTTTCGTAGACGACGGATTCGCGGAGGCGCACCTCGGTGCGTTCGAGGCGGTCGATCTCCTCGTAGACGCGTCCGAGCTGGGCCTGGTCGAGCGCGCGGTAGAAGCGGCCGTCGGCGATCTTGGCCATCTTGGCGAGCATCACGTAGTTCGCCGGGTTGATGGTCTGCATCGGGATCGTCCGGCCGAGGGCGTCGCGGTAGAGCTGGCCCGTGCGCGTGTCGAAGCGCGGCAGGACGGTCGGCTCGTCCTTGCCGAGGCCGATGCAATAGAGGCGGATGCCGAGGGCGGCGGCGAG
>JAURFU010000127.1 GCA_030834165.1 Verrucomicrobiota bacterium | reverse complement strand
GGCCTCCTTGTAGGCCGCCTTGATCTCGTCCACGGTCACCTTCTTCTCGGAAACCAGGGTCAAATCTGTAATCGATCCGGTTGGAACCGGAACCCTGAGGGCGAAGCCATCTAGCTTGCCCTTTAGCTCTGGAAGCACAAGGCCGATGGCCTTGGCAGCACCAGTTGATGAGGGCACGATGTTAATTGCTGCTGCCCTTGCGCGACGTAGGTCCTTGTGAGGGCCATCCTGCAGGTTCTGGTCGGCGGTGTAGGCGTGGATTGTGGTCATCAGGCCATTGACGATGCCGAAACGATCGTTGAAAACCTTCGCAAGAGGTGCGAGGCAGTTCGTGGTGCAGGAGGCGTTAGAGATGATGTGGTGCTTTTCTGGGTCATAAAGGTGGTCGTTGACACCAATAACAAAGGTCGCATCTTCGTTAGTTGCCGGAGCGGAGATCAGAACCTTCTTGGCACCTGCCTCGATGTGCTTCTTGGCCTTCTCGCCGTCGGTGAAGATACCGGTGGACTCGATAACGATGTCGACACCCAGTTCTTTCCAAGGCAGCTCTGCTGGGTCGCGCTCGGCGAGTACCTTGATGCTCTTGCCGTTTACGACAATGTTGTCACCGTCGACCGAAACAGCA
>JAURFU010000126.1 GCA_030834165.1 Verrucomicrobiota bacterium | reverse complement strand
ACACCCCCCACGTCGACACGGGTGACTACGTCATCGTGATCAACGCCGACAAGGTGCGCCTCACCGGTTCCAAGGAAACGGACAAGACCTACATGTTCTACACTGGCTGGGTCGGTACCGCCTACCGCCGCACCGCCGCCGCCATGCGCGAGCGTCGTCCGGAGTTCCTGGTCACCCATGCCGTCAAGGGCATGCTGCCCAAGACCGTTCTCGGGCGCCAGATGTACCGGAAGCTGCACGTGTTCGCCGGCGGCGAACACCCGCACGCGGCACAGCAACCCAAGCCGCTGGAACTGGCCTGACGGCCGCACTGACAGGACACTGATTCATGGCCATTCAAGCTGATTACGGAACGGGTCGTCGCAAGACCGCCTCGGCGAAGGTTTTCCTCAAGCCCGGCTCGGGCAAGATCACGGTCAATGGCAAGGCCATCGAAGAATACTTCGCGCGCCCCGTGTTGCGCCTGATGATCCGCCAGCCGCTCGAAGCCGCCAAGCGCGAGACGGAAGTCGACGTCGTTTGTTCCGTCAAGGGCTCGGGCCTCACCGGCCAGGCCGGCGCCGTGCGCCATGGCATCGCCCGCGCGCTCGTCGAGTTCGAGCCTGACCTGCGTACCGCCATGCGTCC
>JAURFU010000125.1 GCA_030834165.1 Verrucomicrobiota bacterium | reverse complement strand
CAGGTATTAGTGGTTAGGAACACCGATTCCTTCACCTGTCACCCAAAGACACTGACTGAAGCATACTATCCGGTTTCCGGTCTCCCCTTGAGTGAAAGCTATCCTGCCACCTGAGACCTGAGATTCGAGACCTGGGACCTGAAAATGGGTCAGGCTAGATGCCGCTATGTCGTGACGCGGTCCCGACCCTACCAAAGGAAAAGGGCAGTACGTGGTGCTGGCGAAGGCGGAGCCTTCGAGGGGTGCGTGGGCACGAGTAACGGTGACAAGGGGAGATGCCCACTATGTCGTGACGCGGTCCCGACCCTACCTAGAATATCCCCGCTTTGCTTAAGCGGCCTAAGGTCGCTTAAGCAAAGTAATCCACTCCGCCATGGAAGAGGGGCTGGTGCTTGTCGCCGGGGATGTTCTTGGCGACGTGCGCGCCGGTGCGCTCGGAGTGGCCCATCTTGCCGAGGACGCGGCCGCACGGGCTGGTGATGCCTTCGACGGCTTCGAGCGATCCGAACTTAATGGGGGCACATAATGGGGTCAGACCCTATTAATGGGGTCTGACCCCATTATATCTCAGTCGATGTTCAGCGAATCGATGAAGCCGCTGTGATCGGCGGCGATGGCCTGCATGGTCGCGAAATCA
>JAURFU010000124.1 GCA_030834165.1 Verrucomicrobiota bacterium | reverse complement strand
TCCGCATCGACCACTCGGACACCCCCGAGGACATGGCTCATCTGGGCAAGGATATCGAGAAGGTCGTGCTCGCCCGCGGCCTCCGCGCCGTGGTCGAAGACCGCGTCCTGCTGGCCGGCAATAAGACGGTTATCTTCCGTTAAAAACCGACCTTTCGGGAGGGTTTGGCGTTGGCGGGCGGAGGACGGAAAGCCAAGGTGAGGCCACCCCTCCCCATGCGTCTGCTTTGCGCCTCCCTGTTCGCGGCCTCCGCCGCCTTCGCCGCCGTTTCTCCGGAAGAGATCACGCCGACGAAGAAGGCTCCGTTCACCCAGCCCGCCGAAGCGGACCGCGCCGAACTGCACGCATCCATCAAGACTTTCATGGCGAAGGAGCCGGGCACCTTCGAAGCCCACGCCGCCGCCCGCGACTTCCCTGGCATCGTCGAAGGCAAGGAGCGCGTCGCCCGGACGGTCGCCTACGACTCCAACCTCGTCCACCGCTGGGACACCACCAACGGCGGCGCGCCGAATCTCTACACGAGCCCCGACGTCTGGCAGGAGACCGGCCTCTACGCCGCGCCCGGCGAAGTCGTCATCGTGAAGGTCGCCTCGCTCCCCGAACATCGTACGGTGAAGGTGATCGTCGGCTGCCACCGCGACAGCCTGCTGAAGCTGCC
>JAURFU010000123.1 GCA_030834165.1 Verrucomicrobiota bacterium | reverse complement strand
AACATCCCGAATTGGAGGCCGCCGCCGACTTGGGCAACCCCATGGGCCGCATCGGCGACCCGTATCTCGACATCGCGCCCGTCGTGTCATTTCTCGCCGGAGACGAGTGCCGTTATCTCACCGGCAACACCCTCTTCGTCGACGGCGGCAGCCACGTGAACGGCTCACCGTGGAATCCTGATCTCGGACCCCGTACGTGAGCATCCCGATCGTCGACATCTCGGCACCAGACGCAGCCTCGCGCCTCGCAGATGCGTGCGAGGAGTACGGGTTTTTGTCGATCGTCGGCCACGGTGTCGACAACCAGCTGCTCGAGCGAGCATGGGCCGACGCCCGCGGGTTCTTCGATCAGACGATCGACGTCAAGATGCGCGTGGCCATGCCTGCGCCCGGATACCCGTACGGCTACTCGCCGGTGATGGGCGAAACCCTTGCCCGGTCTCAGGGCAACTCCGCCCGACCTGATCGCAAGCAGAGCCTCGCCATCGGCCCGGTCGACCCACCGGCGCACGTCTTCGCCGACGCCGACGAAGAATTCGCCTGGTCGCCGAATCTGTGGCCCGACTCACCGGCCTCATTGCAAAGAACGTGGACGGAGCGATATCGGGCCATGAGCGAACTGGCCGCGCGACTCCTGACGCTCATGGCCGAGTCGCTCGCA
>JAURFU010000122.1 GCA_030834165.1 Verrucomicrobiota bacterium | reverse complement strand
GCGATGGCCTTCTGGACCGTGGGCAGACTGACCTTATGCTGTTGGGCCAAATCTCTTCCCGACGGCAGCAAACCCTTCCAGCCCTCCTGACGAATCTGGGCCTCGATGGTATCTGCGAGGAGCTCAAATGTGGCCTTTTTCTCGAATTTCGCAGAAGGCATAACGATTTATAAGCCGCATTGTTCGCATTAAACCTGACATATCCACCGCTATTATGAATAGTCAGATTGGTCAGATATAGGTACTAGTCGCACCAGCAGGAAACGGCTAGCGATTGCCGGTCGGACGCGGGAGAGGAACAGGCGGACGCCACGCCGTGGCGCCCCTACCTCAATGCACCCCCAGGCCCCCTTGTCACCGTGCCCACGTGCCCCCTCGCGGCTCCGCCGCCCCCCCCACCCCTAATAGGAGGCCGTTTTCCCGCCTTTCCCCTTGCGGCAGGAGGGGGGTGACCTACCTTGCGGACATCTTTCCCGACCCATGGTCACGGACAACAAACCTTCCCTGGTCACCATCAATGTCGATGGTGTCGAACATCAAGTCCCGGCCGGGGCCAACCTGGTCGACGCCCTCGGCAAGATCGGCAAGGAAGTCCCCCACTATTGCTACCACCCCAAGCTCCCGGTCGCCGGCAACTGCCGCATGTGCCTGGTCGAGCTCGGTTC
>JAURFU010000121.1 GCA_030834165.1 Verrucomicrobiota bacterium | reverse complement strand
AAAGTTAATTACTATTTTTATATATCTTATTCCAACATTCTTCACAAAGTTGACCAGCGCCTTCCACATAAAACTTACGTAGGTCAACGTGTTCATTTACTGGTACCTTTGTTTCTGCGTTACAATTTACACACTTTTCGGTTTCCATAATTCCTCCTTACTTTTTATCTGTGACGGTTAATGCTAACCCGATTGCCGACAACCAAGTATTGAGATTCTTTTTCACGCTTTCTACGTCACGATTTTCCCACGACATAGTAAGATTTAATATATCTTCGTTTGTCTGTGCGTCACGTGCGTAGTACTGAACGTTCCAATTTTCGTTTAACTTCTTTTCTTGACGAGCCATATATCCTCCATTCGTAACCAATGCCCAGGGCGAGACTCGAACTCGCAAGACCGTAAGGCCGGCAGATTTTAAGTCTGCTGTGTATACCATTCCACCACCAGGGCAAACTTATTGGATAAAAAATCCTCCCATTGGGATAGGGAGGAACCTATCTATTATCATATAGTGTCATCCTCACTATATGTTTGTCTCATCATTTGACAGCGCTTCTCGTCGGAAACTTCCCCGTGCCGTTATGGTGGCATCTCAACAACGAGGGGTCAAATGGAGCGGGGGGTTGTCCGACCCCGGATAGTTCCATAACTACTTCCCTTCACTTGT
>JAURFU010000120.1 GCA_030834165.1 Verrucomicrobiota bacterium | reverse complement strand
ATGCGGAGGCTTGTGCCTTGCGCTGGGCTTTTGCGATGCGTGAAGCGATGCGGGTCTGACGCCCGGAGATGCCGAGACGACGGCGCACACGGCGGAGGCTAAGGTCGGGCGCCTTGAGCAGCGCCTCGACCAGGGCCTCGCGGATCTTGGCGAGGTTGTTCATCAGTAGGGGACTTCGTCAGGGCCGGGGAGGTCGTTGACGACCGGCTTCTGGCTGCCCTTCGGGTAGGTCAGCTTGTACTTGAACTGCTGTTTGCCGTTGTACTCGCCCGAAGGGGTGGCCTCGACGCCGATCAGGCACGTCTTGCCGCAGGCCGGGGTGATGTATTCCAGGAACTCAGCGGGCGTCGCATCGAGGCGCAGCTCTTCGGTGAACTTGCCGGAGAACTTGCCGACGAGCATCGCGAGGGGCTTGCCCCACTTCGAGGAGAAGGACTTCGACAGGCAGTTGCCCTGGTCGTCGAGGAAGAAGAGGCGGCAGGAGACGGTGCCGTCTTCCCACGCCCTGATCTTGTCGAAGGCGGGCTTGATGAGTTTGAGTTTATACGTCCCCGCGGTCTCGATGGACTTCAGGGGCGGGCGGTCTTGGTTCGGGGTGCTCATGGTTTAGGCGAAGGTGATAGGGGCGGCGGTGGTCGTGGACTTGACGTCGATGACCTGGATGTCGTCCGGGTAGGCGGGCCAG
>JAURFU010000011.1 GCA_030834165.1 Verrucomicrobiota bacterium | reverse complement strand
GAAAAAGTCATTGTCAGAAAAGGGTTTAGGTTGATTGCCGTGTCCCGGGATACCTGCGCCTCCCATGCCAAGTATGCCGCCAAACACGGCTACAAGTTCACCTTGGTCTCGGACCCGGAGGACCTCTTCTCCCAGGCCATGGACGCCATCGTCGAAAAATCCATGTATGGTAAGAAGTACCTCGGACCGCTCCGCGCCGCCTACCTCTTCGACGGCGACGGCAAGCTCATCGGCGTCGTCCCCAAGGTCGAAGCCGCCGAGCACGGCAAGCAGCTGCTGGCCGCGATCGCCGAGGCGAAGTAGGCGGACGGCGCGGCTTACGGCGGGGAGAATCGGTGCTTGAACCATCGGCGCTAAACGGGGAGTTTAGCGCCGAGACACCACCGCAGTACCTAATGCCTTCGCCCTATCGTCCTAACAGCCCCCGCCCGAACAACAACGGGGGACAGAACCGCGGCAACTTCCGCAAAGAAGACAAAGGGCCCAAGCGCAACGACCGCATCCGCGCGACCGAAGTGCGCGTCATCTCGCCCAAGGGTGAGATGATGGGCATCATGCCCACGCAGCAGGCGCTCGACCTCGCCCGCGAGTTCGGCGTCGACCTCATCGAGATCGCCGCGTCCGCCGTGCCGCCCGTCTGCAAGCTGCAGGAATACGGCAAGTACCTCTACGAAGAAGCCAAGAAGCACAAGCACCAGAAGTCCGCTTCCAAGGTGAAGGAGATCAAGCTCCGCCCGCGCATCGACGCCCATGACCTCTTCATCAAGGTCCGCCGCGCCGAGAACTTCCTCTTCCACGGCCACAAGGTGAAGCTCCTGCTCCAGTACCGCTACCGTGAGCTCGAGCACCCTGAGATCGGCATCGCCACCATCACCAAGGCCATCGAAGCGCTGATGCACATCAGCACGCGCGACAACGAGCCCAAGCGCTCCGGCCGCGCCATCGTCGTCGGCCTCACCCCCGTCCAGCAGAACAAGCGCAAGCTCGTGCACAACGAAGCCCCGGGCGAAGAGGACGGCGAAGACGACTCCGCGGTGGACAACGACGAAGGCGACGCCGAATAAGCCCGTGCGGCGCATCGCGGCGATCCTCCTGCTCCTGGCGACCGGCGCCCTGCTCCGCGCCGCCTCGACGGATTATCTCCTCGGCGAGTCCATGCGCCAGCTGGGCCTACGCGACGCCGCCCGCCAGCGCGCGGACGCCCGCTCGTCGGAACGCTACGCCACGCGCGGGGGCATGACCCTGTACGCCGAATACAGCCGCGACCACATCGTCGTCGACGGCATCAAGGTCATGCTCGACGACCCCGTCGGCTCCCAGCGAGGGCACCTCACCATCTCCAAACGCGACTACGACAAGGTCTTCGTGCCGATCTTCTGGGACGGCCCGCGCACGGCGCCGCGCCGCATCCTCCTCGACCCCGGCCACGGCGGCAAGGACACCGGCAAGGTCAACGGACCGCACAAGTACAACGAGAAGGCCGCCACGCTCGACACCGCCGCCCGCCTAAAGATCCTGCTCGAGAAGCAAGGCTACCAGGTCTTCTTCACGCGGACCAAGGACGTCTTCCTCGAGCTCGACGACCGCGCCGCGCTGGCGGCGAAGCTCGGCGCCGACCTCTTCATCAGCCTGCATTACAACGCCGGCCCCGCGGGCGACACCAGCGCCGACGGCGTCGAGACCTATTGCCTGACCCCGGCCGGCCAGCGCTCGACCAACGCCGGCAAGGCCAGGTCGACGACCGCCGCCGAACCCGGCAACCGCTTCGACACCGCCAACGTCCTCCTCGCCTGGAGCATCCAGCGACGGATGATCCGGACCACCGGGGCCGACGACCGCGGCGTCCGCCGCGCCCGGTTCGCGGTCCTGCGCACCCTCTCCTGCCCCGGCGTCCTGATCGAGGGCGGTTTCATGTCGAGCCGCCGCGAAGGGGCGCTCATCGCCGACGGGGCCTACCGCCAGAAGATCGCCGAGGCCATCGCCGCGGGCGTGAGCGACTACGCCGGCCGGGTCCGCCCGGCGGCCAAAGCGGGCCGCTAAGCCCCCTTTAGCCCCCCCCGGGGGGCCGAGAATCCGCTTGCCAACAGGTCGGGCGGACGGTTCGTTAGACCTTCCTTTCGGCCCGCCGGCATGTGTCAGCGGAATCTCCGAGGGGGAAAACCCAAAACCAACCAAACCCTGGAAACGTCCTCCGCGACGGCCAGGACAAACAGTCCGAAAACAACATGAGCCTAATGGAAAAACTGCTCGCCGAATCGAATTTCGGCGCGCTCAAGCAACACTCCGTGATCACCGCCACGGTCACCGAAATCCGCGAAGACAAGTTCGTCGTCGTGGACATCAGCGGCAAATCCGAAGGATTCATCCCCCAGTCCGAATTCCCGGACATGGCCGAGATCCAGGTCGGCATGCAGCTCGAGGTCTACCTCGAGAAGCTTGAGAACAAGGACGGCACCCCGACCGTCTCCTACGATCGCGCCCAGCAGATCCGCAAGTGGGAGAGCATCGAAGCCAATTGCCAGGAAGGCTCCATCGTCCAGGGCCGCGTCAAGTCCATCGTCAAGGGAGGCCTCATCGTCTCCGTCGGCGTCGACGCGTTCATGCCTTCCTCCCAGATCGACGTCAACCCGCCCAAGAACCTCGAACAGTTCGTGGGCCAGACCTTCGACTTCAAGATCATCAAGATCAACAAGGAGAAGAAGAACCTCGTCGTCTCCCGTCGCGAACTCATCGAAGAACAGCGCGGCGAAAGCCGTCGCAAGCTCCTCGAGGAGGTCAAGCCCGGCGTCGTCCGCCGCGGCGTCGTCAAGAACATCACCGACTACGGCGCGTTCGTGGACCTCGACGGTCTCGACGGCCTGCTGCACGTGACCGACATGTCCTGGGGCCGCATCGGCCACCCGAGCGAAGTCGTCAAGGTCGGCGAAGAGATCACCGTCATGGTCGTCGAAGTCGACCGCGAGCGCGAGCGCGTCTCCCTCGGCCTCAAGCAGACCCAGCCCAACCCCTGGGAAGGCATCGAGAAGCGCTACCCCGTCGGCCAGAAGGTCCACGGCAAGGTCGTCAACCTCGTCGCCTACGGCGCGTTCATCGAGATCGAAGGCGGCGTCGAAGGCCTCGTCCACGTCTCCGAGCTCTCCTGGACCAAGCGCGTCCAGAAGCCGTCCGACATCCTCAAGGTCGGCCAGGAAGTCGACGCGGTCATCCTCAACTTCAACAAGGAAGAGCAGAAGATCTCGCTCGGCATCCGCCAGCTCGAGACCAATCCGTGGGAGAAGGTCCGCCACAACTACCCGGTGGGCGCCCGCGTCCGCGGCAAGGTCCGCAACCTCACCAACTACGGCGCGTTCGTCGAACTGGAAGACGGCATCGACGGCATGGTGCACGTGTCCGACATGAGCTGGACCCGCCGCATCAACAACCCGGCCGAAGTCATGAAGAAGGGCGACGACGTGGAAGCCATCGTGCTCGACGTCGACGTCGACCAGCAGCGCATCTCCCTGGGCGTCAAGCAGACCCAGACCGATCCGTGGTCCGAAATCGACCGCAAGTACCGCATCGGCGACCTCGTCAACGGCAAGGTCTCCAAGATCGCGAACTTTGGCGCCTTCATCGAGCTCTCCGACGAGATCGACGGCCTCGTGCACGTCTCCCAGCTCGCCGAACAGCGCGTCGAGAACGTCAAGGACGTCGTCAAGGTCGGCCAGGACGTCACCGCCCGCGTCATCAAGATCGACAAGGAAGACCGTCGCATCGGTCTCTCGATCAAGGCCGCGAACTACGACGCCGAGCGCCTGCAGGCCGAGATCACCAGCTACGACCGCATCAAGGGCCCGTCGACCGGCGGCGCCCCGGCCCCCTCGGCCGGCGGTTCGTCGTCCTCCTCGTCGTCGGGCAGCGGAGACTTCAACAGTCTCGGCGACCTCCTCGACAAGGCCGGCAACTAAGCCTCGTCCTCACGGACCCAGACAGACCCCGGGAGACCGGGGTCTTTTTTTTGCGCCTGCGTAAGTCCGACGGACTCAACGGGCAGGAGGCAAAGGGGCGGGGACAACCTCGGTCACCACTGCGCCCGGCGAGGCGGACACCGACTCCTTCCAGCCCTCGACGGCGTTGGCTCCATGGGTCACCTTGGACCCAGGCTGGGCCCAGACGGCCCGGCCAGCCGAGGCGCCGGTCCGGACAAACCGGTTGTCTCGGACGTCCGCCTCACCTCGGACGAGGACTCCCGCCACACCGCCTCCCTCGAAAGTATTGCCGACCAGGCTGGCGTAGGACCCGGGAAGCACGGCCACGAGAGGCGGCGCCCCTCCCGTCCGGGCGATGCGGTTGCCGGTGATGACCGCCGAGGAGGAGCCGGAGACGCCGATGCCGACCAGTCGGTTGCCGACGATGCGGTTACCCGCGAGGACGGGCCGGGCGCCCTCCTCCACCCCGATTCCGGCCATGCCGTTGTCAAGGCAGTCATTGTCCTCCACCACCGGCCGGGTGGACGGACCAGAACGGATGCCGATGCCGGCGCGGCGATTGCCGGCGCAGCGGTTGCCGACGACCCGCGGCGAGGAACCGTCGCTCACGCCGATGCCGGCGCGGACGTTGTCACGGCACTCGTTGCCTTTTATCAGCGGACTCGAGGCGTCGCAGCCGATGCCGGCGAACAGATTCTCATAACAGAGGTTTCCTTCGATCAGGGGGGTGGCCCCCCGCATGGAACCGATGCCCCCGCCCATGTTGCGGAAACAGACATTGCCGATGATCTTGGGCGAACCGCCTGTCACGGCGATGCCGGTGTAGCCGACATGGTGCACGATGTTGCCCCTCACGATGCAGTCCGCGGCGACCGCGACGCCGGCCAGGCCGGGGGCGCCGATCGGCTCATGGGACTGCTCCTGCCCGCGGGTCTCATAATCATGTCGCCAGACCTTTTCGTCATACTTGCCGACATCGGTCACCGTAAAGCCGTCCAGACAAGCGTCCTTCGCCATCTCCACCCCACCGCGGATCGTGGTCTTCTCCGCCCGCAGAAGCCCGAGCCGGCCACGGGCGTCGTCACCCTCGCTCCGGAGGGTCACGCCTGACCGAAGCCGCACCGGCCCCTGATACTCGCCCGCGGAGACGAGGACGACGTCGCCAGGCTTGGCCGCATCGACGGCGGCCTGGATGGAAGAGTTTTGTTGCGGAACCAGCGCCGTGGCGCCGAAGAGAAGAAAAGCCAACCCCATGCGGACATTCTGCCACGAGGTCGGACGGAGTGAAGGCAAATGCCTCGCTTTTTTGTGCCCAAGAGCCGTCGACCCATTATCGTTTGGCACATGGAGCCGTTCCGAGGATACCGCCGGCTGACGCGCAGCACGTCGCTCGCGCTGCTGACGACGCTGGGCATCCTCCTCGCCGAGTGGGCAGACCTGCTGCCTTACGACCTGATGCTGGCGGTGAACACCGGCTGCCGGGTCTACGTGCTCCTGCGGGTGATGCGCGCCGGCGTCTCGCCCGCCTACCTGCTCCTCTGGGGTCCGTTGGCCTGGTTTTTCCCGCTCGCGACCGCCCTGCTTTTCTTCCTCTTCGGCGGCCGCAAGCACGGCGACCTTGCCGCCGCGAAACGCGAGGTCAGCCGGGTGGCCTGGCGCCTGAGCGACGGGCCTGATTTCGGCGGGAACCGATGCGGGCTGCTCGGCGACCGCCACGGCCGCGACACCTTGGAGGCCCTGCGGGCGCAGATCCGCGGCGCCCGGCGCCGGATCAGCATCGCGACCTACATCCTGAGCGACGACGCCGTAGGCAGGGAGATCGTGCGCCTGCTGACGGAACGCGCGAAAGCCGGCGTCGAAGTGCGCCTGCTCGTGGACGCCATCGGCAGCTTCGGGGCGCCGCTGCGCCTATGCCGGCCTTTGCGGCGGGCGGGCGGCCAGGTCGCCCGCTTCAATCCCGTGCTGCCCACCGCCGGCAAAGGCTCGGCGAACTGGCGCAACCACCGTAAGATCGCGGTGTTCGACGGACGGGCCGCGATCATCGGCGGGCAGAACCTCGGGCTGCGCTACATGGGAGCCCAGCCGTCGAACCGGCGCTTCCGCGACTGCTCCTGGCTCCTCGAAGGGCCGACGGCCGCGGCGCTCGAATGCGTGTTCATCGCCGACTGGTGCCAGGCCACCGACGAGCCGCCCACGAAATTCGCCGCCTTGCTCCGCGAACGCTCGCCCGCGGTCGGCGACGCGCGCGTCGAAGTGGTCGCCTCCGGACCCGACTGCGAGCAGGATCCGCTGTGGGAAGCCTACGTGAGGCTCTTCTCGGAGTGCCGGCAGTCGATCACCGTGGTCACGCCCTACTTCATCCCGGACCAGACGTTGTTCACCTTGCTGGCGACCGCGGCGCGCGCCGGCCGACACGTGCGGATAATGGTTCCGCGCCGGTCCGACCACCGTCTCCTCGACTTCGCGCGCCGCTGGTATCTCCGCAACCTGCGCGAGGCCGGCGCCGAGATCCTGTTCTTCAAGCCTGACGTCCTGCACGCCAAGCTCGTGGTCGTGGACGACGAGCATCTCGTCATCGGCTCGGCGAACCTCGACATGCGTTCGCTCTTCCTCAACTACGAGATCGGCGCGGTCGTGCGAGACCCCGCCGCGATCGCCGAGGTGAACGCCCTGATCGGCGGCTGGGCGGAGGAATCGACACGCTACACCGAGGACCTCTACCGCCGGACCCGGACATGGCTGGGGCGGACGGTCGAGGCCGTCTCGCACGTCCTCGCCCCATTGCTCTGATCAGCCCAGGAAGGCGTGGAGGCGGACCGCGAGACCGGTGTCGGGCAGCAGGAAACCGTCATGCCCGGCGTCCGTGACCACCTCGTGGTAGGCGGCGTTGACGCCCACCGCGGTGGCGGCGGCCAGGAGCATGCGCAGCTCGCTGGTGGGATAGAGCCAGTCGCTTGAGAAACCGATGGCGAGCACCTCCGGGCTGTCCGGAGCGAAGAGCTTGCCGGCGGCGGCGCGGGCGGTCAGGTCGAAACGGTCGACGGCGCGCGTGATGCGCAGCCAGCTGTTGGCGTCGAAGCGGCGGACGAAGGAAGCGCCCTGGTATTCGAGGTAGCTTTCCACCTGCCAATGGACGGAATCGCTGGCGGCGGCGCCGGGCACCTTCGCGCGGCCGAACTTCTGCTCGAAGGAGGCGGGTGAAAGGTAGCTGATATGCGCGAGCATGCGACCGACGGCCAAGCCCGAGTCGGGGCCTTCGCCGGGCGCGTAATGTCCGCCGCGGAAATGCGGATCACGTTCGACGCAGGCGCGCGAGACGGCGTTGAGGGCGATCGCCATCGGCGACTGGCTCAGGCCGGCGGCGAGCACGGCGATGCGGCCCACTTCGGAAGGATAGTCGGCGCACCAGAGAAGGGCCTGCATGCCGCCCATCGAGCCGCCCACGACCGCGTGGAGGCGAGGGATGCCGAGGTGACGGACCACGAGACGCTGGGCGCGGACGATGTCCCCCAGGGTGATCTCCGGGAAGAAGCCGCCGTAGGGACGGCCCGTGCGCGGGTCGGTCGAGAGCGGGCCGGTCGAACCGCGGCAGCCGCCGAGGCAGTTCACGCCGATGACGAAGAAGCGGTCGGTGTCGATGGCCTTGCCGGGGCCGACGAAGCAATCCCACCAGCCCGGCTTGCGGTCTTCCGGGGAGTAACGGCCGGCGACATGGTGGTCGCCGCTGAGGGCGTGGGGGACGAGGATCGCGTTCGACTTGTCGGGCAGCAGCGTTCCGTAGGTCTCGTAGCGCAGGGTGAGGCCGGGCAGCTCGCCGCCGAGCTCCAACGGGAACGGCTCAGCGGACACGAAATCCTGCCAGGCGACCGGGCAGAGCTCGCGAGGTTGGGTCGGTTGGGCCGGACAGTCGGACATGGACTCATCCAGCCAAGCCAGACCCGGGCGGGAGGCAAGTGGCCATTCGTTGTTGCCTCGTCATAAACGAACCCAAACCTTGGCCTCCATGTCCCCCGGCCACCGCCACGAAGAAGATTGCTGCGGAGCAGGCTCCGGCGACCGCGTCGAGACGGCCCTCCTCCGGATGAAGGAAAAAGCCCTGCGGATCACCTCGCCCCGGCTCACGATGCTGCGGATCCTGGCCGCGGCCAGGCACCCGCTCAGCGCGGAGCAGATCCACGAGGCCGCGGGCGACGACAAACTAGACCTCGTCACGGTCTACCGCAGCCTCGTCGCCATGGACGACGCGGGCATCGTCCAGCGGCACCCGCTCGAGCGGGGCCGCAGCCTCTACGCCCTGGTCACCCCGGGACACCATCACCATCACGTCATCTGCCGCCGTTGCGGACAGATCGAACGCCTCCCCGGCTGCGACTCGTCGCGCCTCGAGGCCGCCGCCAAGGCCAAGGGCTTCGGCGAGCTGACGCACGTGATGGAAGTCTACGGCATCTGCCCCGCCTGCGCCGCCTCTTCCCATGCCTGATTTCCCCCGCACCGCCTTCCTCCTCGGAGCCGGCCTCGGCACGCGCCTGCGTCCGCTCACCGCAGACTGCCCGAAGCCCCTGCTCCCGATCGGCGGCCGCCCGATGGTCCTCCAGGCGATGGAGAAGCTCCGCGCCGCCGGCACGCGCCGTTTCCTCATCAACACCCACCACTGCCCCGAAGCGTGGACGCTGGCCTTCCCGGACGGACGCTTCGGCGACGCCGAAGTGAAGCTCGTGCATGAGCCCGTGCTGCTCGAGACCGGAGGCGGCCTGGCGAACATCGCCGGCCTGCTCGGTCCCGACGACCAGGACCTCGTGGTCTGGAACGGCGACATCCTGTCCTCCTGCGACATCGTCGCGGCCGTGGCCCATCATCGCGCCAACGGCGGCGAAGCCACGCTGGTCGTCCGCGAACAAGGCCCGAACCGCAACGTCCGCGTCACCGACGAAGGCGACGTGACCGACCTGCGCGACCGCCTCGGCAAGACCGACCCTGCCTACCAGTACACCGGCATCTGCGTCGTCACGAAGGCCTTCGCCCAAGGCGTGCCCGCGACGATCGAATCGCTCGTCGAACATTTCCTCCGCCGCACGCAGGCGCGGCCCGGCAGCATCCAGGGCTTCCTGGATTCGTCGGAGACCTGGCATGACCTCGGCACCCTCGAGGAGTATCAGGCCGTGAAGGCCGAGCAGGAGAAGCCCGTGCGCGGGGCGATCGCGCCGGACGACGCGGCCATGGCCCACGGCTACGAGCTCGCCGCCGGCGGCGAAGTGCTCAAGGGCGGCTCCGGCCGCAGGTTCCACCGCCTCCGCAAGCCTTCCGGCGAGACCGCCGTGCTCTGCGTCTACGACGACTCGCGTCCCGAGAACCAGCTGTACGGCGACATCGCCCGCGTGCTGCGGGACCAGGTCGGCGCGCAGGTCCCGCTGGTGCTCGCGGAGGAAAAGGACGCAGGCGTGCTCGTGCTCGAGGACCTCGGCGACACCGACCTCTGGTCCCTCGCGCAGGCGCCCGAGTTCCCGTGGGCGCCGTTCGCGTCCGCGCTCGAACAGGTCGCCGCCATCCACCGGAACGGCGTCGACGCCTTCGCCGCCGCCGGCACGAAGCTGATGGAAGCCTTCGGGCCGAACCTCTACCAGTGGGAGCGCCAGTACTTCCAGGACAACGTGCTCGGCGGCCGCAAGCCGGACCGCGCCGTGACGGACGAGATGGCCTCGCTCGCCAAGGAGCTCATGGCCCAGCCCGTCGTGACGATCCACCGCGATTTCCAGTCCCAGAACATCATGGTGCGCGACGGCTCCGCATGGCTCGTCGACCTCCAGGGCCTGCGCCATGGCTGCATGTTCTACGACCACGCCTCGCTCGCCTTCGACCCTTACCTCAAGCGGACTGACATGGACCTCTGGCGCATCGAGATCGAAGACCATGCGCGCGAAGTCTCCGGCTGGAAGGGTTCCAGCGACGAGTTCTCGCACCTCTTCCACGTCGCCGCGACGCAGCGCCTCCTGCAGGCCTGCGGCGCCTACGGTTTCCTCGGCCGCAAGAAAGGCCGCCCGGAATACCTCGCGCACCTGCCGCAAGGCCTGCGCAACCTGACGGTCGCCGCCTCCCTCTGCGGGAAGCGACGCCTCGCCAGGCTGGCGGAGGAACTCGCGGGCGAGCCCGCGAAGGTCAGCCGTTGACCTTGTCGTCGAGGAAGCGGACGACCTCGTCCTCGGTCATGCGCACCTGCTCCAGCGTGTCGCGGTCGCGGACCGTGACGCCGGCGCCCTTCTCGATCGTGTCGAAGTCGATGGTGATGCCGTAAGGCGTGCCGATCTCGTCCTGGCGACGGTAGCGGCGGCCGATGGCGCCCGCGGCGTCGTAGAAGACGTTGTGGCGCTTCTTCAGGCGGCGGTAGAGGGCCTCGGCGCGTTCGACGAGCTCGGGCTTGTTCTTCACCAGCGGGAAGATCGCGGCCTTGAACGGGGCGACGCGGGCCGGCAGGCGGAGCACGACGCGCTTCTCGCCCTCGAC
Organism: Verrucomicrobiota bacterium; assembly: GCA_030834165.1. Classification (GTDB taxonomy): domain Bacteria; phylum Verrucomicrobiota; class Verrucomicrobiia; order Opitutales; family UBA953; genus UBA953. The sequence goes on along the minus strand of JAURFU010000011.1, from coordinate 32,822 downwards.
CTCGTCCTCATGGTAGGCGGTGGTCAGGAGCGCGAGGAAGACGCGGTCGACGCCGACGGAAGGCTCGATGACGTGCGGGATGTAGCGGGCCTTGGCGGCTTCGTCGAACCAGTCGAGCTTCTGGCCGGACACCTCGCTGTGCTGGGTCAGGTCGAAGTCGCCGCGGGCGGCGACGCCCTGGAGCTCCTGGACGCCGAAGGGGAACTCGAACATGATGTCCGTGGTGCCCTTCGAATAGTGGGCCAGCTTCTCGGTCGGGTGCGGGTAGAGGGAGAGCTTGGCGCGCGGGATGCCGATGGACTCGAACCAGGCCAGGCAGCCTTCGATCCAATCCTTATGGGCGGTGGCCCAGTCGGAGGCCGGCGAGATGAAGTATTCGATCTCCATCTGCTCGAACTCGCGGGAGCGGAAGATGAAGTTGCGCGGGTTGATCTCGTTGCGGAACGCCTTGCCGATCTGGGCGATGCCGAAGGGCAGCTTCACGCGGCCCGTGTCGACGACGTTCTTGAAGTTGATGAAGATGCCCTGCGCGGTCTCCGGGCGGAGGTAGGCGGTGGCCGACGCGTCCTGCATGGCGCCGACGTACGTCTGGAACATCATGTTGAACGAGCGGGGCGGCGTGAGCGAACCCGGCTTGCCCGTGGCGGGCGAAGGCACGAGGGCGTGCTCCTCGGGCTTGGCCTCGGTGTAGTCCTTGAGCACGACCGGCTCGAGCGCGCCCTGCTTGGCGAGCTTGCGCTTCAGCTCGTTGGCCATCTCCTCGGCCTTGGCCTGCATGCCGTCGTCCTCGAGGACGGAGACGTAGCCGATGACCTCGCCGGCGACGCGGACCGGGGCGAAGAAGAGCTGGTCGGCGCGGTAGCGCATCTTCGACTCCTTGCAGTCGACGAGCGGGTCGGTGAAGTTGTCGATGTGACCCGAAGCCTTCCAGGTGGTCGGGTGGTGGATGATCGAGGAGTCGAGGCCGACGATGTCGTCGCGGCGGTGCACGAAATCCTGCCACCAGGCCTGCTTGATGTTGTTCTTCAGCTCGACGCCGAGGGGACCGTAGTCGAAGAAGCCGTTGAAGCCGCCGTAGATGTCGGAGGAGGGGAAGACGAACCCGCGGCGTTTGCACAGGTTGATGATGGATTCCATCTTGTCGGTCGGGTCGGCCATGGCGGGTAAAAGCCCCTCACCTATCCCCGCTCCCGGGGTCCGCCGCAAGCCTGTTCCCTCAGCGGGGCCGGGGCTCGGTCGTCAGTCCGTCGGCCTTCTTCTTCCAGGTCCGGGCGCCCTCGGAGACAGCGCGGAAGACCCCGGAGAGATCGCCGGCCGCCGCGGTCATGCTCGCCTGCGAGCCCTCGAGGGCGGCGCCGAAGGAAGCGAGGGCCGCGGCCGCGTCGGCGAGGCGCACCTGCAGGAGCGCGAGCGTCTCGTCGTCGAGCCCGCGTTCCGCCTTGTCGACGGCGACGCGGAGCCGGCGGGAGGCGGCGGCGAAACGGAGCGCGCTTTCACCGAGCACCTCGGCCGCGGTGGCTTCGCGGACGGCGGCGGTACGCGCCACGAGGTCGGCGGAGAAACGGGCGGCGTGGGCCGGGTCGATCGTCACGAGCCAGCGGTCGAGGTCGCGGTCGAGTTCGCCGGCCAGGCCGACGAGGTCAACTTCGGCCAGGCGCTCGAGCTGGTCGACGAACCCTTCGAGCCGGCGACCGAAGGCCTCGTCGAGGGGCGGGACCTCGTCCCGACGCAGGGGCGCGGCGGGAGCCGGCGCGCCATCCGCCCAGAGCAATTCGACCTGCAGCAGACCGGAGGCCGGATTGACGGTGATGAGGCGCGCCCGGAGCCCGCGGGCGACCTCCTCGCCGAGCCGGTCGCCGCGGAGACGTTCGGCGAAGCCACGGTCCTCGAGCGCCGCGGGATCGACGCTGAGGCTGACGAGCGGGCGGAGCCGTCCGTCCTGGTCGAGGTCCAGGCCGACGGAGACGACCTGGCCGACGGAGACGCCCTGCACGCGGACGGGCGTGCCGGTCGCGATGCCCTCGACGGAGAACGGCGGGCGGAAGACCAGGGTGACGAGCGGGGCGGACCAAGCCCGCCACCAGGCGAAGGCGGACCACAGCAGTCCCGCGACCAGCACGGCCAGCATCAAGCCGCCGAGCGCGCGTCGGCTCATCCGGCGGTCTGCGGATAGCTCCCGAGCCATTTCACCACTTCACATCGCTTCTTCAGTTCGCCGACCGCGGCCTGGACCGCCGGCGTCTCCCAATGGCCCGGGAAGTCGATGAAGAAGAGGTATTCCCAGGCGCGGCGATGGCTCGGCCGGGATTCGATCCGGATCAGGTTGATGCCGCGGTCCGAGAAGGCCGCGAGCGCTCCCTGCAGGGCGCCGGGTTCGTGCTTGAGCGTCAGGACGACGCTGGTGACCTCGTCAGGCGCGCCGACCGCGTTGGCGGACTTGGCGATGACGAAGAAACGCGTGGCGTTGTCGCGGCGGTCCTGGATGCCTCGGGCGAGGATGGGCACGCCGCGCGACTCGGCGGCGATGGCGGAAGCGACGGCCGCCTGGCCTTGGGGTGAGCGCGCGACGAGTTCGACGGCGGCCGCGGTGCTGTCGGTCTCGACGAGCACGGCGGCGGGCAGATGGCGGGAAAGCCAGCCGCGGCACTGCGCGAGGGCGATGTCCTTCGAAAGCACCTTGGTCACCTGATCGAGCGGGCCCTGGCCGACGAGGCACTGCTCGACGGAGAGCGTCACCTGGGCGACGACCTTGAGTTCGGATTCCGCGAGCAGGTCGAGCGAATGGCTCACGACGCCCTCGGTGGAGTTCTCGACCGGGACGACGCCGTAGGAAGCCTCACCGGATTCGACCGCGGCGAAGACGTCGCCGATGGCGCGGAGCGGCAGCGAGGGCACGCTGGTGCCGAAGGCGCGGATCTGCGCCTGCTGGGTGAACGATCCTTCGGGTCCGAGGTAGGCGACCGGCTTGGCCATCTGGGCGCCGATGGAAAGGGAGATGATCTCGCGGTAGACGGCGCGGAGGCCGGAAGCCGGGATCGACGGAGCAGCCGCGGCGATGGAACGGAGGAGCTGCTCCTCCCGCTGCGGGGCGTACACGGGGGCGCCGGACTTCAGCTTGGCCTCGCCGATGGCGCGGGCGACCTGGAGGCGTTCGCCGAGCAACCGGAGGATCTCACGGTCGATGCGGTCCACCTCGCGGCGATGGTCTTCCAGGCTCATGCGCTGGGGGCTTCCGGCTCAGGGGGAGCCTCGGTCGCGACGGCGGCGGAGGACTGGTCTTCGAGCGGCAGGCCGACCTCGGCGTCGCCGACCTCGACGGGCGTCGTGGCGCGGGTGATCCACTCGGAGATCTGCGCGGGCGAGAGCACGTCGGAAGCGGGGAGTTCGCCCAGGGAACGCAGACCGGTGAAATCAAGGAACTTATCGGTGGTGCCGTATTGCAGCGGACGACCCGGCAGGTCGGCGCGGCCCGTGACGGCGACGAGTTCGAGTTCGAGGAGACGGGTCAGCGCGCTGTCGACGGAGACGCCGCGGATGGCTTCCATCTCGGAACGCGTCACCGGCTGGCGATAGGCGACGATGGAGAGCGTCTCGAGCGAAGCCGGGCTGAGGCGCTGGGGGCGGGGCTCGCCGCGGAGGAGGCGGACCCAATCGGCGTAGGCGGGGGAGATGACGAGGCGGAAACCTTCCGGCCCCTGGAGGATGCGGCAGGCGTCGTTGGCGTCGCGCATCTCGGCCTCGAGGGCGTCGACGGCTTCGCGGATCTGGGTCGCCGTGAGCAAGGTCGGGACCTGGTCGATGATGTCCTGGATGACCTCCTGGACGGGCGGTCCCGCAGGGAGGACGGTCGCTTCGCCGGCGGCTTCCAGCAGGTCGGGCTGCTTCTCGGCGGCGGCTTGGGCATGGTAACGCTGGACGACCTTCTGGATGTCCTTGATGGACACCGACTCGGAGGTCGAGAACAGGAGCGCCTTGATGATTTTCTTGAGATTGAATTCCACGGGACGGAGGGAGTCTTAAATCGGATTGTAAGGAAGCGTTAGGGCGGTTCAGTGTCCGGCTCCCTGCCCTCTTATCTAGGGGGCGCCCATCCCCTGACAACCGCAGACTTTTCACACCCATCATGACCGACGCCAACCACTGCCGCCAACACTCCGCCATCGTCGTGGACGGACCCGACCGAGCCCCCAGCCGAGCGATGCTGCGTGCCGTCGGCTTCGATGACGCCGACTTCCAGAAACCAGTCGTCGGCATCGCCTCGACCTGGTCGATGGTGACCCCGTGCAACATGCACATCGACCGCCTGGCCGCCGAAGCCGCCAAGGGCGCGGACGCCGCCGGCGGGAAAGCGGTCATTTTCGGCACGATCACCGTCTCCGACGGCATCTCGATGGGCACCCCGGGCATGCGCTACTCGCTCGTCTCCCGTGAGATCATCGCCGACTCGATCGAGGCCGTCACCGGCGCCGAAGGCTTCGACGGCCTGGTGACCATCGGCGGCTGCGACAAGAACATGCCCGGCTGCGTGATGGCCATGGCCCGCCTCAACCGCCCGTCCGTCTTCGTCTACGGCGGGACCATCGTCCCCGGCCTGCATAAGGGCAAGGCCGCCGACATCGTCACCGTCTTCGAAGCCGTCGGCCAGCACGCCGCCAAGCAGATCGACGACGCCGAGCTCAAGGAGATCGAGAAGTGCTCGATCCCCGGCGAAGGCTCCTGCGGCGGCATGTACACCGCCAACACCATGGCTTCGGCCATCGAGGCGATGGGCCTCAGCCTGCCGGACAGCTCCGCGCAGCTCGCCAACTCCAAGGACAAGCTGAAGGACTGCGAACGCGCCAGCCAGGCCGTGCTCGAACTCCTCAAGAAGAACATCCGTCCGTCGGACATCATCTCCAAGAAGTCCATCGAGAACGCGATCGTCACCGTGATCGCCCTCGGCGGCTCGACCAACGCCGTGCTGCACCTCATCGCGATCGGCCACTCGGCCGGCATCAAGATCACCCTCGAGGACTTCGAGCGCGTCGGCCGCAAGGTCCCGGTGCTCGCCGACCTCAAGCCGAGCGGCAAGTACAACATGGCCCACTTCGCGCGCATCGGCGGGCTCCAGCCGTTGCTCAAGATGCTGCTCGACGCCGGCCTGCTCCATGGCGACTGCCTGACGGTCACCGGCAAGACCGTCGCCGAGAACCTCGCGAACGTCGGCGCCTACTCGGCCGACCAGGACGTGGTGCGTCCGATGAGCAATCCGATCAAGGCCGACAGCCACCTCCGCGTCCTCCGCGGCAACCTCGCCCCGGACGGCGCGCTCGCCAAGATCACCGGCAAGGAAGGCAGTTCCTTCACCGGACACGCCATCGTCTATGAATCCGAGGAGGCCTCCCTCCGCGGCATCCTCGACGGCGAGGTCAAGGACGGGCACGTCATCGTCATCCGCAACGAAGGGCCGAAGGGCGGCCCCGGCATGCGCGAGATGCTCGGACCCACGAGCGCCGTCATGGGCAAGGGCATGGGCAAGACCGTGGCGCTCATCACCGACGGACGCTTCTCCGGCGGCAGCCACGGCTTCGTCGTCGGCCACGTCTCGCCTGAGGCCGCCTCCGGCGGCCCGCTCGCCATCGTCAAGAACGGCGACCGCATCCACATCGACGCGGTGAAGAACGAGCTCAACCTCGACCTCCCGTCCGAAGAGATCGCCCGACGCCTGAAGGAATGGAAGCCCTCGCCCTGCAAGGAGAAGCGCGGCGTGCTCGCCAAATACGCCAAGCAGGTGAAGTCGGCTTCCGAAGGCGCCATCACCGACGGCGACTGAGGCCTCTCCTGAGCGGAAATGAAAGGGCGGACGCCTCGGCGTTCCGCCCTTTTTGTTGCAAGCTTGCCGTCGGCGGGAGAGTGTCGGCGTATCGTGGCTTCCTCCTTCGACCTCTACCGTCATCAGCTCCTGAACTTCCCTGAACTCGGCGTCTCGCTCGACTTCAGCCGCGCGCCCGCCCCCGCGGGGTTCGCCGAGAAGATGGCTCCGGCCGTCGCCAAGGCGTTCGCCGACATGGCCGCGCTGGAGAAAGGCGCCATCGCCAATCCGGACGAGAAGCGCATGGTCGGCCACTACTGGCTGCGCGCCCCGGAACTCGCGCCGGACGCCAAGATCGCCGCCGACGTGAAAGCGGCCGTGGACGCCATCGCCGGCTTCGCCGCGCAGGTGCACGGCGGCCAGGTCAGAGGCGCCGCCGGCAAGTTCACCGACCTCCTCTGCATCGGCATCGGCGGCTCCGCCCTCGGCCCGCAGTTCGTGGCCGACGCCCTGGGCACCAAGGCCGACAAGCTCCGGGTCCACTTCATCGACAACACCGACCCCGACGGCATCGACCGCGTCTTCGACGCGCTCGGCGGCCGGCTCGGCACCACCCTCGTGGTCGTCACCTCCAAGTCCGGCAGCACGCCGGAGCCCCGCAACGGCCAGATCGAAGCCGCGCTCCGTTGGAAGCAGGCAGGCCTGTCCTTCGCCGCCCACGCCGTCGCGGTGACGGGCGAAGGCAGCCAGCTCGACCAGGTCGCCGTCGCCGAGAAGTGGCTCGCCCGCTTCCCGATGTGGGATTGGGTCGGCGGACGCACCAGCGAGATCGGCCCGGTCGGCCTCCTCCCGGCCGCCCTGCAAGGCCTTGATATCCGCGGCCTGCTCGCCGGCGCCCGCGAGATGGACGTGCTCACGCGCGTCCCGGACGCCGCCCGCAACCCCGCCGCCGCGATGGCGCTGGCGTGGCATCATCTCACCGAAGGCCGCGGCACGAAGGCCATGGTGGTGCTCCCCTATAAGGACCGCCTCCTGCTGTTCTCCCGCTACCTCCAGCAGCTCGTCATGGAATCCCTCGGCAAGGAACACGATCTGCAGGGTCGTCAGGTCTTCCAAGGCCTGACCGTCTATGGCAACAAAGGCTCGACCGACCAGCACGCCTACGTGCAGCAGCTCCGCGACGGTGTGAATAACTTTTTCGCCGTCTTCATCGAGGTACTCAAGGACCGCGAAGGCCCCTCCCCGGAAGTCGAGCCCGGCGTGACTTCGGGAGACTACCTGCAGGCCTTCCTGCTGGGCACCCGCGACGCCCTTTCGGGCAGCGGTCGGGCCAACCTCACGATCACCCTGCGACAGGTGGACGCCCATTCCATCGGCATGCTCATCGCCCTTTTCGAACGCGCCGTAGGCCTGTACGCCAACCTCCTCGGCATCAACGCCTACCACCAACCCGGCGTGGAAGCGGGCAAGAAGGCCGCCTCCGAGACCCTGAAGATCCGCGCCTCCGCCTTGGCCGCCTTGGCCAAAGCGAAGGGCCAATGGCTCTCGGCACGTCAGGTTTGCGAGGAAATTGCGCTTGAGGGACGGGAGGAATTGGTGTTCAAAGTCCTTCTGCACGTTTCCGCCAACCCCGGGGCGATTTCCCGACAGGATTCTCCTGATCCCGGGCTCACTCTCTTCCGCCATTCCTAACCCCTTACCTACCCCTACCTCATGAAACCGAAGCTCAATACCTTCCTGCGCATCCTGACCGTCGTGCTGGCGCTCGCCGCCGTCGCCTTCGCGGTCCTGCTCAAAGGCAAGATGGACCTCGCGATCAAGAACACCGAGAACCTGGTCACCGATCCGGAAGTGAAGGCCGGCAAGGAATACGACGCCCGCATGACCTCGCTCGCCGCCGTGAGGGGCCTGCTCGACGCCAAGCGCAAGGAAATCGAAGAGGCCAACCTCGCCAAGAAGGACATGAGCGCGGACATCGCCGACAAGAAGACGAAGATCGAAGGCCTGACCGCCGCGAACACCACGCTTGAAGGCGAACGCACCGAACTCACCCGCAAGCGCGACGAACTCGCCGCCCAGCTCACCGACGCCAACAGCAAGAAGGACGGCGCCCTGGCCGAACTCACCACCGTCAAGGAAGACCTCGTCCGCGCCACCGAGAAGGCCGCGGCCATGTTCACCAAGGAACAACTCGCCGAAATCGAAGCCAAGGCCACCAAGGCGGAAGAAGATTTCGCCGCGATCCGTGGAAAATACGCCGCCCTGCACGCCTGGGCCTCCCGCGCCGCTGAAACCCCCACCCCCGGCGGTTTCCTGCGCGACCCCTTCGGCACGCCCGCCAAGGAAGGCGATGCTCCCGCCACCGCCGTCGCCGTGGCCGTCGAAGCCGCCACCGACGCCGTCCTGACCAACATCCTCGCGCTCGACGCCAAGTCCGGCATCGTCGCCTTCTCGGTCGGCGAAGCCAACGGCATCAAGGAAAAGGCCGTCTTCGACGTGAAGCTCGACGGCAAGAAGATCGGCAAGGTGCAGATCTCCTCCGTGAAAGGCTCCCTTTCCTACGGCCAGCTCCAGCCCGACAAGGACCTCGATCTCGGCGCCATCGCCAAGGCCGCGTCCGTCTCGCTCGTCCCCTCCACCAAGCTCGCCAGCAAGTAAGATGTCCGCCCGCCTCGCCATCGCGCTCGTCGGCCTCGCCTGCCTCGGCGGCTTGGTCGGCTGCGAGACCGTCGAGAAGCCGGCCGACTCCATGCTGCCTCAGGCGCAACCCGCCAACTGGCAGGGCGGACTCCCGGGCGTGACGACGCCGGGTTCCGGCTACCGCCGCTGATGACCGCCCGCGACGCAGGCGCCGACGGCCGACCGGCCGGTCGGCTCTGGGTCGTGGCCACGCCGCTCGGCAACCTCGGCGACATCACCGCGCGCGCGCGGGAGGCCGTCGCGGAGTGCGACCTCGTGGCCTGCGAAGACACGCGGGTGACCGGCGGACTGCTCCGGCATCTCGAGGTTTCCAAACCGATGCTCGCCTATCACGAGCATAATGAAAAAGACGCCGCGGTCCTGATCGCCGACAAGGTGGCCGGCGGCGCCCGCATCGCCCTGATCACCGACGCCGGCACCCCGGGCATCAGCGACCCCGGCTTCCGGGTGACCCGCGAGTGCCGCCGCCGCGGGCTCACCGTGACGCCCCTGCCCGGCCCCTGCGCCATCGTCGCCCTGCTCTCCGCCTCCGGCCTGCCGACCAACGCCTTCCGTTTCGTGGGCTTCCTGGCGCCGAAATCGGCCGCTCGCCGCCGCTTCCTGGAAGGACTGAAAGCCGCCGACGAGACCGTCGTGCTGCACGAATCCTGCCATCGCATCGGCGACTTCCTGGACGAGATGCTCGAGATCCTCGGCCCGACCCGGGTCGTCTGCGTCGGCCGCGAGCTCACGAAGCTGCACGAGACCATCCGCACGGCGCCCTTGGCCGAACTGGTGCCGGCCTTGAAGAGCGGCTCGCTGAAAGGCGAGTTCACGGTGGCGATCGCGCCGGCCGACTTCGTGCTCTGACCCTTATCGTGGGTTGACCAGACGGGCCGTCCGACCGCATCCTGTCGGCCAATGGCGGGTTTCGACGACAGTCTGGTCCGCGAGTATTTCGAGATGAACGGTTTCTTCGTGCGTCAGTCGCGCAAGTACGCCGTCCAATCCCGCCGGAAACGCGCCGACGAAGAAGGCGACCTGCTGGTCATCAATCCCTCGCCCCGACGCGGCGGCGAGACGCCTTTCCAGCTTTTCAGCTCCGACCTGCCGGGCCTGTCCGCCGCGGTCGTCGCGGTGAAGGCCTGGCATACGACCAAGGCCATCACGCCGACGATGATCAAGAAGGGCGACCTCCTGGAATTCGTGCGCAAGGAAGCCGTCGAGGCCGCCAAGGAGGCGTTCGCCGACCTCACCCCAACCGAAGGCCAGCCGCTCGCCAAGGTCCTGGTGCTGCCGGGCATCCCCGCGACGGAGCCGCAGCGCTCCGAGAGCATCACGCTCCTGCGCGAAAGCGGCGTGGACCATGTCCTTACCTTCCGGACCATCCTCGAGAACCTCGTCCAGGCGGTCGAATCCAACCAGAGCTACGCGAAATCCGATACGTTGCAGTTGCTCCGCCTGCTCCGCGTCTACGATATGGTGAAGCCCGCCCAGCTCGAACTGTTCGGCTCCGCCCTCCCTCCGAAGTGATCCATCCCTCCGCCCAGGTCCACCCTAACGCGCGACTCGCCGCCGACGTCGAGGTGGGGCCCTGCGCGATCGTCGAGGCCGGCGCCACGCTCGGAGCCGGCTGCCGCGTCGCGTCGCATGCGATCGTCAAGGCCGGCGCCGAACTCGGCGCGGGCGTGCGCGTCGATCATTTCGCGGTCGTCGGCGGCGATCCGCAGGACCTTTCCTTCGATCCCGCCCTCGTCTCGGGCGTCTTCATCGGCGACCGCACCGTCATCCGCGAACATGTCACGGTCCACCGCGCCACCAAGGCGGGTGAACGGACCGTGATCGGCAAGGACGGCCTGCTCATGGCCGGCAGCCACGTCGCGCATGACTGCGTGCTCGGCGACCACGTCATCCTCGCGAACGGCTGCATGCTCGGCGGCCATGTGCACGTCGGTGACCGGGCCTTCGTCAGCGGCGGCGTCGCCGTGCACCAATTCTGCCGCATCGGCGGCGGAGCGCTGGTGTCGGGTAACGCCGTGATCACCGAAGACGTGCCGCCCAACGCCCTCGCGCACGGACGCAACCTCGTCGCCGGACTCAACCTCGTCGGCCTCCGCCGCCGCGCGGTCCCGGCCGCGGCGATGGCCGAGATCAAGCGCGCCTACCATGCCGTCTACGCCACGCAGGGCGCCTGCCCCGCGCTGGCGCAGCAGGCCTTGGCCACCGGCGCCTATGAGACCGCGGAAGCCCGCGACTTCCTGAACTTCTTCCTCGGCGGCAAGCGTGGCCGCTTCGCTTCGCCCGAATGAGCGCCCTGCCCATCGCCGTGACCTGCGGAGATCCGGCCGGCGTCGGCCCGGAACTCCTCGCCGGCTGGGTGCAGGCCCATCCCGGGCAGGCGGCATCGGTCGTGCCGATCGGACCCGCGGATTGGATCGCCCGCCTCGGCACGGGCCTCGCCGTGGGGCCTGCGGATTTCATCACCCGTCCCGGCCGGCCGGACGACGCCGGACAACTGATCGCGATCGAAGCGATGGAGCTCGCCGCGCGCGGCACGACCGGCGGGCGCTTCGCCGCGGTCGTCACCGGGCCCGTGAACAAGAAGGGCCTCGCGGGCGTCGGTTACGATTTCCCAGGACAGACCGAATTCTTCGCTTCGCGCTGGAACGGCGAGCCCGTGATGGCCTTCGCCGGCGGGAAGATGACCGTCGGACTCGTCACCTGGCACATCCCGCTGGCCGAAGTCCCTCGCGCCGTCACCGGCGCCGACATCCGTCGCACCGTCCTCGCGCTCATCGCCCTGCGCACGAAGCTCGGCGACCGTCGCCCGCGCGTCGCCGTCTGCGGCGTCAATCCGCACGCCGGCGAAGGCGGCCTGCTCGGACAGGAAGACGACCGCCTCATCCGGCCCGCCGTCGAGGCGTTGCGCGCCGCCGGACACGACGTCACCGGCCCGCTGCCGGGCGACACGGTCTTCCATCGCCACCTGCAGGGCGAGTTCGACGCCGTCGCCGCGATCTACCATGACCAAGGCCTCGCGCCGCTCAAGGCCGTGGACTTCTCGAGCGCGGCCAACCTCAGCCTGGGCCTGCGCCACATCCGTACCAGCCCTGACCACGGCACCGCCTATGAGCTCGCCGGCAAAGGCAAGGCGGACCGCGGCAGCTTCGACTCGGCGATGCGCCTCGCCCGCCTGCTTTCGGCCTGATGCGCGCGTTGCTTTTCTGGTTCGCGAGCTGCCTCACGCTGAGCGCAGGGGGCAAGCGCATCGCCAGCTACAGCCCGGGCGCGACGCAGACGCTGCTCGACCTCGGCTGCGCGGAAGAGATCGTCATGGCGACCCGCTGGTGTCCGTTGCCGAAGGACCATCCGGCCGCGCGGGACGCCGACGTGTTCCTGCCTGACCTCGAGCGGTTGCTGAAGGTCAAACCCGAACTCGTGATCTTACCACGCATGGCGAATCCGCTCTGGGCGGAGAAGTGCGCGCAAGCCGGCCTGCGCACCGTCATCTTGCACGCCGAGTCTGCTGATTCGGTGCGCAAGGACATCACCCTGCTTGGCGAAGCGACCGGCCGCAGCCAAGCCGCCAGAGAAATCGTCGAACGAATGGCGGCCGGATCGTCGTCGCAGAAAAAAATCCTCATCATCTGGGACGGCGTCATGGCTGGGCCGGAAAGTTATCTCGCCGAGCCGCTGGCCCACGCGGCGTTCCGCTCGGGCCTCAGCCAGGGCTCTTGGGTGAAGTTCGACTGGGAGCTGCTGGCGGAGGCCAAGCCTGATGCCGTGATCTGGATTCAGAACTCCGCGACGAACGGGGCCATCGAAGCCCATCCCGAGAAAATCACCGAAATGCGTCGGATACCCTCCATAAAGGACCTCACTTGCGTCAAAAAAGGACATGTCTATCAGGCAATGAGTGGTAGCAACTGGTTGCCTGGCAGTGGTTTGCAAAAAATTCTGCCTGAACTCCTTATGCTTCGCAAAGCAGTCCACCCCTGAGGGAACCACCCCTCCGTGAATAATGTCGGCCCGATTGACTTAGTCGGGATAAAGACGACACTATTGGTCCTCACCATGAACTCCAAGTTCCTCAAGCTGCTCGCTCTCACCGTCGGTCTCCTCGCCGTCACCGCTTCCTTCGTCAGCGCCGAAGAAGAGAAGAAGGATGGCAAGTGCCCCTGCGAAAAGGAAAAGCCCAAGGCCTCCGTCGTCGCCGAAGAAAAGAAGGAAGGCCAGTGCCCCTGCGAGAAGGAAAAGCCCAAGGCTGTCGCCGGCGAAGAGAAGAAGGACTGCAAGTGCCCCTGCGAGAAGGAAAAGCCCAAGGCCTAACCCTCCCGCTCAGGCGATCAAAGGACGAACCCTCAGGTTCGTCCTTTTTGTTGGCCTAGAAAGCCAGCCTGAGCTCGGCCCGCACGAAAGCCGGGAAGTCGTCGTGCACCGCGAATCCACGGGCGGCGGCCTGCGCGAGCTCCTCGGGCTTGGCGGCGCCGCTGCGCATCGCGCACGAGCGAATGCCCGCGTTGAAGCCAGCTTCCCAATCTGTCACGCGGTCGCCGGTCATCCAGCAACGGGTCGGGTCGAGCCCGTGCTCGGCGATCTTCTCGAGGATGAAGCGCGGGCTCGGTTTACGATAAAGCGAAGGCTCATCCGGCCGCTCCGGGGCGGCCTTGATTTCCAGGATGCCCGGCGACGGCAAGGCGAGGAGCTCGAGCATCCGACGATTACAGGCGTGGTATTGGTCCCAGGTGAAGATGCCCCGGTTGATGCCGCTCTGGTTGGTCAGGATGAAAAGCCGGTAGCCGGCCCGCAGGCAGGCCTCCAAGGCGGGCTTGACGCCCGGGATGAGCTCGATCTGCTCCTCCCGGCAGGTGTGGTGGTGGTCTCGGATCAGGTTACCGTCGCGGTCGAGGAAAAGGGCGGGATGGCCGGACATCGCCCCAGCCAACCGAACTTGCCCACAATCGCAAGGGAATGGAAAGGGGGCTTGACCGAGGGGGCGGGAGGGGTAGAACCGACCCTCATCCAAGCGTAGAACCATGGCCAACCCGAAACGTAAACAGTCCAAACGCCGCAGCCGACTCCGTCGTGGCGCCAACCAGTTCCGCGCCCCGAAACTCGTCAAGGATGCCGAATCCGGCGCCCTTCGTCGCTCCCACCGCGTCGACCCGACCACGGGTAAGTATCGCGGTCGCCAGGTCCTGGATACCGGAGCCTAAGCTCCACCCCGGGCTCAGCCCGACCTCATGACCGAAGCCACTCCGAAGAAAGGCCACCGAATCGCCCTGGATTGCATGGGGGGTGATATGGGGCCTTCGGAAGCCGTGGCCGCCGCCGCCCTCGCCTTCAAGGAAGGGATCATCGGCCCCGAAGACACCTTGGCGCTCGTGGGGCACGAGGATAACCTCCGCATGCTCGCCTCCGAGCATCGCGCCCTGAAGAACCCGCGGGTCATTTACCGTCAGGCCGCCAGCATCGTCGCGCCCGACGACGCCCCGATGGCCGTGCTCAAATCGAAGCGAGACTCCTCGATGGTGATCGCCCTCGAGATGCTCAAAGCCGGCGAAGTCGACGTCGTCGTCTCTACCGGCAACACCAAGGCCCTCGTGGCCGCCGGCACCATCAAGGTGCGCCCCATGGAAGGCGCCGAACGCCCCGCCCTCGCGGCCATCATGCCGCGGCGCGAAGGCCATTTCATCATGCTCGACGTCGGGGCCAATCCCGAGGCCACGCCCGCGCAGCTGCTGCACAACGCCGTCCTCGGCTCGATCTACGCCCAGAGCGCCCTCGGCATCGCCCGCCCCCGCGTCGGCCTGCTCACCGTCGGCACGGAGGAAGGCAAAGGCGGCCCGCGCATCAACCGCACCCACGCCTTGCTCAAGGCCATGGGCGACCGCATCAACTACGTCGGCCCCGTCGAAGGCTTCGATGTCTTCGGCGACGCCTGTGACGTGGTCGTCACCGACGGTTTCACCGGCAACATCATCCTCAAGACCCTCGAAGGACTCGTCTATATGGTCCGCGACATGGTCGGCAGCAAGGTGAAGAGCAACCCGGTCTACCTGGCCGGAGGCATCGCCATGTTCCCGCTCCTGCGCGACCTCAAAGGCAAACTGAAGCCGGAAAGGTACGGCGGAGCCCCGCTGCTCGGGCTCACCGGACTCGTCATGAAGGCGCACGGCTCCAGCAACCGGCAGGGGATCGCCAGCGCCATCCGCCTTGGGCTCGAAGCCTTGGGACACGGCGCAGGACAGCGCATGCTGACCTCGCTGGCCGAAGCGAACGCCGTCACCGCCTCCACCCCCGAGGAGGCCTGAGGTTTTAGTGTTCCCTTCCCCGCCCAAGGGGTCTTTCCTCACGCATCGATGAGCAGCGCTGAGCCATCCGTCTTCATCCGGGCCATCGGGGTCCGCACGCCCGAACGCACGCTGACCAACGCCGAGCTCTCCAAGATGGTGGATACCTCGGACGAATGGATCCAGACGCGCTCGGGCATCAGCGAACGACGCATCGCCGGCCCCGGCGAAGCCCCGTCGGACCTGGGAGCCCAGGCGGCCGCCCAGGCCTTGCAGCGCGCCGGACTGACGCCGGCCGACGTCGACCTGCTCATCGTCGCGACGATGACGCCGGACATCCCCTTCCCTTCCACCGCGTGCCTGCTGCAGGCCAAGCTCGGCCTGCGCCGTGACATCCCCTGCTTCGACGTCTCCGCGGCCTGTTCCGGCTTCGTCTACGCCCTCCAGGTCGCGAGGGACATGATGCGGTCCGGGGCCTATCGGCGCGCGCTGGTCGTCGGCGCCGAAAAACTCTCGAGCGTGGTGGATTGGTCCGACCGCACCACCTGCGTCCTGTTCGGGGACGGCGCCGGCGCGGCGCTGCTCGAGACCACCGCGGAGAAGCATGTCGGCCTGCTCGGCAACCTGCTCGGGGCCGACGGCAACAACGCGGAACTGCTGCATTGCCCGGCCGGCGGGTCCGCCAACCCGGCGACCGCCGACTCCCTGCGCGAAGGCCGGCACTACCTCCGCATGAACGGCAAGGAAGTCTTCCGGCATGCCGTCCGCGTCATGGCTGAGTCCTGCGAACGCGTGCTCGCCCAATGCGGCGTCACCTCGGCCGAGGTCGCGTGGTTCATCCCGCATCAGGCCAACATCCGCATCCTCGAGGCCGTCGCCAGCCAGCTGAACGTCGGGATGGAGCGCTTTCCTTCCAATCTCAGCCGCTACGGCAACACCTCCGCGGCCTCCATCCCGCTCGCCCTTGAGGAAGCCTGGTGCGACGGCAAGATCAAGCACGGCGACCTCGTCCTGATCGTCGCCTTCGGCGCCGGCCTGACCTGGGGCGCCACCCTTCTTCGCTGGCATGAACCTACCCGCTAAAATCCTCCTCGCCGCCGTGCTCCTGTCCGGCGTCCACGTCCGCGCGGATTTCGTCCGACAGGACGGTTACTGGCAGGTCCGGCCCGGCACCGTCGCCGACGTGAGCCCGCCCGAGCGGTTGCCCGTCCTGCTGCTCGCCATGGACCACGCATCCGGGCTGGCCGATCGCGGCGACGTCGGCGGAGCCATCAAGGAATGGGAGATCGTCGGCGAAGCCAACGTCGGCGCCGAGGCCGAGGCCATCTCGCTGCTCACGCGCGCCCGCCTGCATGCAGGCCGCGGCGAATTCGAGAAGGCGACGGGCTTCATCGACGACATCTTCGCACGCCACTCCGGCTTCCCCGGTTTCACCGGCGCCGTCGAGCTGCAGTTCGAGATCGCGAACCGGCTGGCCGCGGGAGAGCGCCGCCGCCTCGGCGGCTGGTTCCCGTGGTTCAGCGACCGCCAAGGGGCCTTGGCGATCTGGGAGAAGACCATCCGCCTCGCCCCGAACGGACCCTTGGCCGACGAATGCCTGATCCGCATGGCCCGCCTCGGACAGGAGGAGGACCTGACGGAGAAGACCAACGACGCGCTCGAGCGCCTGGTCAGCGACTACCCCGCTTCGAAACACGTCCCCGAAGCCCTCGAGATGCTCGCGACGATGCGCGCGAAGGAGTCCCTCGGACCCGCCTGGGATCAGGCCACGACGCTCGAGGCCGCGGACCACTGGCGGACGCTGGCCGACCAGTATCCGAACGACCCGCGCGCCAAGGTCGCCGTCGAGCAGATCGCCCTCCTGCGAGACCGCGCCGCCCGCGCCCGCCTGAGCCTCGCCCGCTTCTACTTCTTCAACCGCAACAACCCGGAGGCGGCCAAGCTGATGGCCAACGCCTGCCGGAACATCGCGCCCGAATCCGCTGCCGCTAAGGAAGCGGAAGCGCTGCTCGCCGCGATGCTCAAGGATCCGAACCCGCCGAAGACCCTCGCCGACCGCCTGCTCGGCGTCGTGCCGCGTCCGCGCGCCCCGACCGAAGCCAAGCCGCAGGTCGTGGGCGAAGACCTCGACACGCTCGGCTTCAAGAAGGAAGCTGCGAAGGCCGGCGTCGGCCCGAACGAACGATGAGGACCTGGCTTCTCCTCGGTGCGGCCCTGCTGTTCGGCGGTTGCTCCGCCTACCAGGCCGGCGGCCCCAAGCCCGCGTTCCGCAACCTCGAGATCGCCCCGGTCCGCAACTCCACCTCGCGCACCGGCACGCACGCCGTCCTGCACGCCAAGCTCGCCGACGCCTTCGCGGGCGAGCCGCGCGTGCGCCTGGGCTCGGGAGACGCCGTGCTCGCGACCGAAGTCACCGGATACCGCCGCGACGGCTTCACGACCAAGCCCGGCGACGCCTTCGCCTTCAGCAGCTTCCGCGTGACCTTCGAAGTCAGCGCCACGCTGACGACCCAAGGAGGTGCGCGCACCCTCTTCAAGGATCGGGTCTTCCGCGCCACGGCGACGCTGCAGAACGCCGGCGACCCCGTGGCGGAGGAGCTCAGCGTCGCCCCGACCCTCTTCGCCGACATCGCCTCGCAGATCCGGCAGGCGGCCACCACGGCCTGGTGACATGAACCCGGCCGTCGTCGCACCGTCCCTCCTCGCCGCCGATCACGGCGCCTTCGCGCAAGGCGTCCTCGCGGTCGAAGCCGCCGGTCTGGGCTGGCTGCACATCGACATCATGGACGGGCACTTCGTGCCCAACATCAGCTTCGGTCCGCAGGTCGTCGCCGACCTCCGTCCGCTGACGAAGCTGCACTTCGACGTGCACCTGATGCTCAGCCATCCGGACCGTTACGTCGCCGCGTTCGCCAAGGCCGGCGCCGAACGGCTCACCGTCCACGTCGAGGCCGACCATGACGTCGCGAAGACCCTCGCCGCCATCAAGGCCGCCGGGCTCTCCGCCGGCATCGCGATGAACCCGGACGCCGATCCGCGTCGCTTGCTGCCGTTCCTCGGCGACGTCGACCTCGTGCTCTGCATGACCGTCTTCCCGGGCTTCGGCGGACAGGCCTTCATGCCTTCGGTGCTCGAGAGCATCCGCTTCGTCGCCGCCGAACGCGCCAGGCGCGGCGCGAACTTCCGCCTCGAAGTCGACGGCGGCATCAACGTCGAGACCGGCCGGCTCTGCCGCGAAGCCGGCGCCGACACGCTGGTCGCAGGCACGGCCTTCTTCAAGGCCGCGGACCGCAAGGCCTTCGCGGCCGCGCTGACCGCCTAAGCGGCGGCGGGCGGCGGGTCGAGCCGCAGCTCCTTCTCCTTCTGCAGGCGCAGCTGGCCGCAGGCGGCGTCGATGTCGTGGCCCTTCTCGCGGCGCAACGTGGCCGTGACGCCCAAGGCGCGCAGCTCCTTCACGAAACGGTCCTGGCGCGTCAGGGACGGGCGGACCCACGGAAGCCCCTCGACCTTGTTATACGGGATCAGGTTCACATGCGCATGCAGCTCGCGGGCGATGGCGGCGAGCTTCCTGGCCTGGTCGAGGGAATCGTTGATGTCCTCGATGAGGATGAACTCGAGCGTGAGCATGCGGCCGTGCTGGCGGGCGAACGCCTTGGCCGCGGGGATGAGCTCCTCCAGCGGGAACTTCTTGTTCACCGGCATGATCTGGTTGCGGACCTCGTTGGTCGCGCCGTGGAGGCTGATCGCCAGGCGGAAGCCGAGCGGCTCCTCGGCCAGCTTGAGGATCTTCGGGACCACGCCGGAGGTGGAGATCGTCACCCGTCGGGCGCCGAAGCCGAAGCCCCACGGCGCGTTGACGATGCGCAGGGCGGCGAGGAGGTTGTCGTAGTTGGCGAGCGGCTCGCCCATGCCCATGACCACGATGTTGTCGAAGGAGGCCAGCCCCTCGGCGGCGCGGGCCGGGTCGGCCTTGTCCTCGATGCGGCAGACCTGGACGAGCTGGGAGACGATTTCTCCCACCGAAAGGTCGCGCTTCCAGCCCTCCAGGCCCGAGGCGCAGAATTTGCAGCCATAGGCGCAGCCGACCTGGGTCGAGATACAGATGGTCCGGCGGGACTTCTCCTGACCGACCCCCTCCATCGGGGCCCGGATGATGACGGTCTCGATCAGGGAGCCATCGCGGAGGCGCTGGAGGACCTTCTGGGTGACATCCGAGGAGGCCTTGCGTTGGACTAGGGCCGTGGCCTCGAAATCGTACTGCTCGGCCAGCCAGGCCCGGAGGCCGGCGGGCAGGTTGGTCATCGCCTCGGGGTTCTCGGCCCGACGGGGGTAAAGCCACTCGAAAATCTGGCCGCCCCGATAGCGCGGATGGCCGGCCGCAACCAGACGTTCGCCGAGGGTTTCGGGAGTTTCGCCGTGGATGGGGGGTTTTTCGGGCTTAAAGGCCATGAGAGGGGGAGCGGCGGCGGGAACGGACGCGGAGAGCCCGCAACGACCGCCTTCCTGCTTGCAAGTGAGAATTGTTGTCCTCAAAACCCTCTTTTGCAATGAGCAACAAGGCCCAGACCCCACAAGGTGGTAAAATGAACTCCCTCCAGGCCGCCATCGACCTGGTAGCCACGGGTCAGCCGGCGTTCTGCCTCCATCAGGCCTGGGGCATCGGAGTCATCCGTTCCTATGACGAGGCGACCAAGCGCCTGATCATCGACTTTCCCGAACAGAACAAGAAGGCCCATGCGATGGACGCCGCCTTCTTCCTCGGCAAGATCGAGTTCATCAACCCCAACGGCGTGGTCGCCAAGGCCTACGCCGAGGCCACGAAGGCCGAGGTCGCCAACCTCGTCGCCAACGACCCGGCCGGCCTGGTCAAGGCCCTCCTCGCCGAGTACCCTACGGGAGAATGCACCTCCTACGCCCTCGAAGCCAACCTCGACCGCGTCCATTTCGCCTCCCTCGCCCCCGGCAAGGACCGGGTCGCCGCCTTCAAGGCCTGGTGGACCAAGGGTCGCGCCGCCGTCCGCAAGGACCGCGCCATCCTCGTCCCGGAACGCAAGGGCGGCCTCTACGCCTTGCTCGAAGCCCCTAAGGATCTCGGCGAAGACCTCTTCGCCCAATATGAGACGGCCCCCAGCTTCGAACGCAAGCTGCTGCTGCTCGAAGAACTCGCCGGCGCGGCCTCCGCCGAGACCCGCTCCGCCGCGAACGCCGCCAACCTCGACAAAGTCTCCGCCGACCTCCTGAAGGAGATCAGGAAACTGGAGACCGCGCGCAAACGCGACAACCTGCCCGCCATCCTCGGGGGAATCTGGAACCGCGACAAATTCTTCCGCCCCGCGGTCGAGAACGTCGAGACCGTGAGCCCGACCGCTTCCGAGGTCATCGCCCTGTGCACCGAGAGCGACCTCGCCTTCGTCGCCCTCAACATCCCGCACACCACCGAGAAAATCCGCAGCCTGCTGGACCTCGTGCGCGCCCACCATGGCGACAACTGGTCCGACCGCGCCTTCGACCTCCTGCGCAACCGCGACATCGGAGGCACCAAAAGCGGCTCCGCCAAGCTCGTCTCGGAATCCATCGCCTACCTCTGCGACCAGGACCTGGCGGAGGCCGTCGCCACGCGCTTCGCGCAGTGGCTCGAGACCCGTGAACTCCGCGCCCCGGTGATCATCTGGATCATCAAGAACCGCGGCTCCAAGAAGTACGCCGAGATCGTCGGACGCCTCATCACCCCTTCGCTCCTCGGCGCCATCCTCGCGTCGATCGACACCGAGTCGCTCGAGTCCAACTCGACCGCCCGCATCCCTCTCGCCAACGAGCTCATCAAGGACAAGGAACTGATCGCGGACATCCTCGCCCCGGCCGAAGGCAAGAAAGCCGACAGCGAGACGATCTTCGACCTCACCCGCACCATGATGAGCAGCCAGGGCTTCGACGAGATGACGAAGAAGGCCCTCCTCTCCCGCCTCGCCAAGATCGAGCCGCACGTCCAGCGCCTCGCCAAGTCCAAGCACGCCGGCTCCGAAGCCGAAGAGAAGGAGCTCCTCGTCTCCCAGGCCTCCAAGGAGGAGAAGGAACGCGAGCTCGAGGACATCGTGAAGGTGCGCCTCCCCGCCGTGAAGGAAGCCATCCAGGTCGCCAAGGAACACGGCGACTTGCGCGAGAATTCCGAATACAAGATGGCCCGCCAGGACCACGACACCCTTTCCGCCCGCCGCGCCGAACTCGACGGCCTGCTCAAGAAGGCCCGCGTGACCGACTTCTCGGAGGCCAGGACCGACGCCATCAGCGTCGGCTCGAGCGTCGTCCTGCGCCGCGGTTCCGACCAGGCCGAAGTGCCTTACGACATCCTCGGAGCCTGGGACGGCCAGCCGGAGAACAACATCCTTTCCTACATCTCGCCGCTCGCGAAGCAGTTCCTCAACCACAAGGCCGGCGAGACGTTCACGACCAACATCAACGGCAAGGCCGAAAGCTGGACCGTGGTGAAGATCGGGCGCTGGGTCGACAAGCGCTGAACGGTCCCTCCGTCCCTCCTGAAGAAGCCCCGGCGACGGGGCTTCCTCTTTTGACAAGCCCGCCGGCCCCGCCCATCTTCGCGTCATGCCCGACCCTTGGGAATCCCTGCGCCTCCTGGCCGACCCCACGCGCTCCCGCATGCTCCACCTGCTCCAGCGTGGCGAACTGGCGGTAGGCGAACTCCAGGAGATCCTCGGACTCCCGCAGTCACGCATCTCCACCCACCTCGCGCTGCTGAGGAAGGCCGGGCTGGTCGTCGATCGTCGCGACGGCAAGAAATCCTACTACGCGGTCGCCCGCGACCTTCCCCCCAGCGTCGGCGGCGTGGTCGAAGCGGCCCTGGCGGCCAGCGCCCGCGAACCGAAGGCCGCGGCCGACCAGCGCGCCTGGCATAGGATCGTCGAGAAGCGCCGCCAGAAGGCGGAGCAGCACTTCAACCACGTGGCCGACCGGCTGGGGCGAAACTACTGCCCTGGCCGCTCATGGGAAGCCATCGGCCAGATGCTCTTGTTGCTCACCCCGCGGGTGCGGATCGCCGACCTCGGGGCGGGCGACGGGACGCTCTCCCGCCTGCTCGCCCGTCAGGCCGAAAGCGTCCACTGCGTGGATAGTTCGCCCCGCATGGTCCAGGTCGGGCGGGCTTTGGCCAAAAAAGAGCAGTTACGGAACCTGACCTACGTCCTCGGTAACATCGAGAAGGTCCCCCTGCCCGACCGCAGCATCGATCTCGCCCTGCTCAGCCAAGCCCTGCACCACGCCGAGACCCCCCGACGGGCACTCGCCGAAGCCTTCCGCATCCTCAAGCCAGGAGGCCGGCTCATCATCCTCGACCTGCGCGCACATCGATTCGAAAAAGCCCGTGAGCTGTACGCCGACCGCTGGTTGGGTTTCAAGGAGAACGATCTTCATGACTGGATCGAAGAGGCCGGCTTCGCCCAATCCGAAGTGCGCGTCGTGGCCAAGGAAAACAAGGAGCCGGGCTTCGAGACCATCCTGGCCACCGGCCTTCGCCCCGGAGGCTGAGTTATTCACAGCGGGTCCGCCCGCCCCGCCCAGATATTTGAGTCGAACGGGGGGGCTTATTGCTTGGCATCCCTTGGCGGCTTGGGCTAAGACTTCCTAACCCCGACGCGGAGCAAAAGTTCCCCTCACCCGATGCTTATCCAAGAGTCCCGCACCTATCAACTGGCCAAAGCCGCCCTGCTCGTCGTCCTCCTCGCCGTGACCCCCGTCACCGGGGTCCTCCGCGCGCAGTCAAAGCCCCTGCCCACCGCGGAAAAGAAGGAGGACCCCCTGAACATCCTGTACAAGGCCGCCGACAAGGCCTTCGAAGAAAAGAAGTACAAGGAGGCCCTCGCCCTGTTCACCGAACTGGAGGAAAAGGCCGGCGACGTCGAGGCCCGCATGAAGGCCGTGCTATCCTTCCGGAAGGCCGCCTGTCTTTTCTTCATGAAGGACTGGCCCAGGGCTCAGGCCGAACTGACCAACTTCCTCGACCGATACCCCAAGGGCACCGAGGACTTCTTCGACGGCGACAACCGCCGAGGGACCGCCGAACTGATCCTCATCGAGGCCTATTCCAAGCAGGCCAAGTGGGACCAGGCCCTCACCCGCCTGGAAAAAATCCGCACCAACGCCCTGGCCCGGCCTGAAGAACGCGTGAGCGCCTTCACGCTCTCGGCCCAGATCGTCGTGGACCGCGCCAAGAGTTCGAGCGACGACCTCAAGAAGGCCGCCTACGCCCAGGCCATCAGCCTCCTCAAGCAGGCCACGGCCGACGGCATCAACACCCCGGAACGCCGCGAAGCCGCCTACAAGCTCGTCGAGATGTACACCAAGCTCGGGCTCACGAAGGAAGCGACCCAGCTGAAGAATGAAATCGACGCCCGCAGCACCGGCTCGCCCGTCGAAGTCGTCCGCTCCAATTTCCAGCGTCTTGAGATCGGCGACGCCCGTTTCGCCGCGGCTGAATCCGCCGCCGACGAAGCCTTCCGCGGCGATTTCTACCGCCAGGCCCTCAACAACTACCAAGGCACCCTCCGCCGCGTCAACCTGACCCGCTCGTTCGCCAAGGCCATCGAAGCCAAGAACGCCGAGGTCGCCGCGATGATCAAGGCGGCGCCCAAGCCCAACCCCGAGCAGGCCGACATCATCCGCCGCGCCCAGCTGGACCTCGAGCAGTTCAAGAAGATCGAGGCCGAATTCAAGGCCAACAAGGATTATGACGCCTTCATCTCCTACCGCATCGGCCTCTGCCTGCTCGAGCTGAAGCGCCCCTGGGAGGCCCACGTGGCCTTCCTGGACATCTTCGAGAACAGCCCGGAATTCAGCCGCATCGCCGGCGCCTACTACTACCACATCGTCGCCCTCCGCCGCATCGGCCGCAACAACGAGGCCCAGGCGAAGTGCAAGGAGTTCATCCAGAAGTTCCCGAAGGACGAGATGGTCTCGTCCATCGCGCTCATCCTCGGCGACATCTCCCAGGAGCGGGAAGAATTCCCCGAGGCCATCGCCCATTACAAGTGGGTCCAGGCCAACGTGACCAACCTCACGCCCGAGGTCGCCGAGGAGATCGATTTCCGCATCGCCGCCTGCCTTTTCTCGCAGGTCGACTGGGCCCCCGCGCAGAAGGCCTTCGAGGCCTTCCTCAAGAAATACGAGCGCTCCTCCGTCCGCCAGCAGGTCCTGTACATGAACGCGCTCTGCTCGTTCTTCCAAGGCAAGTACAAGGAGACCAAGGTCGACTTCGACAAGTACCAGTCGGAATATCCGAAGGGACAGTTCATCCCCGACGTCCGTTACCGCCAGGCCATCGTCAAGTTCGGCGTCAACCCGCCTGACGTCGCCGGCACCATCAAGCTCTGCGAAGAGTGGCTCAAGGATTACGCCAAGGACCGCACCGACGAGGTCATCGCGCAGACCCCCGAGGTCTACACGCTGATCGGCGACGCCCACATCCGCCTCGCCGACGACCTCGACAAGAAGGTCAAGGCCGCCGACATCGACCTGCGCGTCAACCTCAAGACCCCTGACCGCGCGAAGTTCGCCGCGATCAAGGAGAAGCTCGAACAGGAGAAGGAAGCCGTCACCGCCAAGGCGATCGACGCCTACGAGGCCGCCGCCAAGAGCGCCCGCACCAATCCGCAGGCCCTTGAATTCGTCCTCGGCGAGCTCCGCAAGCTGCTCCCCGGACGCGGCGAACACAAGCGCATGCGCGACCTCTTCCGGGAGATCTTCGACTGGGACCACAACGACCCGAAGGCGATGACCTACCTCTACGAGGTGATTCGCTCCACCGAACGCATGGGCGACATGCCCGAGTTCGCGCAGCAGGCCGAGAAGGTCCGCAAGGAATTCAGCGCGAAGCTCGCCGACGCCCGCAAGGCCGTCGACCAGCTCGAGCGCAAGCAGGGCGTCACCCGCCCTGAGATCGACGTCGCCAAGGAAGCCGTCAAGAAGCTCTCCGCCCAGCTCGAAGCCGAGCTGGCCAAGGTCGAGGTCAAGCGTCAGGCGTCCATCGCCGAACAGAAGAAGCGCGCCCTCAAGATCCTCTCCGACGCCGTCGCCGAGTCCATCAACGACCGCAAGCAGGAAGGCACGGAGAAACTCATCGTCTTCCTCGCCGAGAAGCTCGCCCGCAAGGTCAAGCGCGTGAGGGCGGGCGCCAAGCCCGAGCCGGGCGCCTACACCGCCGCCGACGCCGAGAAGGAGCTCACCAAGCTGCTCCGCCTCGAGGACAACCGAAGCTCGCTGGTCGCCCAGGCCCGAGGGTTCTTCGCCCTCGGCCAGCTGGCCGTCTTCACGCGCGAACCCGAGAAGACCGCGGCCAACTTCGCCAAGATCGCCGCCAACTTCAAGGCCGAGGAACTCAACCCGACGATCCTCGCGCTCGTGGGCGAAAGCCTGCTCGCCAAGGGGGACGGCAAGAAGGCGGAGGAATACTTCCGCTACATCCTCGAGTTCTCCCGCTCCTCGGAATACGCCGACTACGGCTTCGCCGGCCTGGCCGAGATCCGCTTCGGCGAGAAGAAATACGCCGAGGCCCTGTCCCTCTGCAACGAGGCCGTCGACAACAACATCCTGATGGCGAAGGAGCTCGACCTCCGCTTCACACGCGCGCGCGCCCTCGCCGAAACCTCCAAGTTCAAGGAAGCCAAGGAGGAGTTCGAGGAGATCGCCAAGACCAAGGAATGGCGCGGCGAGAAGACCGCCGCCTCGCTCTACTGGCTCGGTCTCATGGAAGAACGTCAGGCGACCGACAAGGACGGCTACGCCCGCGCCGTGGCCTTCTACCGCCGCTGCTACATGACCTGGAAGAAGTATGAGGTCTGGGCCGCGAAGTCCTACTTCGCCGAAGCCAAGATCCTCGCCACCAAGCTCGACCAGAAGGACGGCGCCAAGCGGCTCCTGCAAGAGATGCTGGAGAAAGAACGCATCAAGGACACCCGCGAAGCGACCGAAGCCAAAGCCTACCTCCTCGGACTCTGAACGCCATGCGCCACCCCCTCCTCCTCGCCGCCTCCGCGCTCCTCCTCGCCGCCACGGCACCGGCCCAGACCTTCGTCTTCAAAGGCGAACGATGGGAGGTCAACGACCCGTTCAAGCTCGACAATTCCATCCCGCCCAAGCCCGTCGTCGACTCCAAGAAAGCCGTGATCAACGTCATCAAGGGGACCGTCGACCGTACGAGCAACCAGGGCGGCTTCGAGGTCGTCCTGACCCGGAAGCTCTCCGAGGTCACCGAGATAGTCTGGCCGATGCCGGCCCGCCTCCAGGAGGCCCAGGACAACGTCAACCGCGGCGAGCCGGCCAAGGCGCTGGATAACGCCGAAGCGGTGATCAAGTTCTTCGAACCCCTCAAGAACGTCCCCGGCTCCTGGTGGATCAAGGCCTCGCTCATCAAGCTCGACGCGCTCGATCGGCTGGAAAACGACGCCGCGACCAACAGCTTCCTCGCGGTCTTCGAGAAAGAAGAGGCCGCCAAGGAGCCCGAAGTCGCCACCCAGATCCAGCTCGCCCGCCTGATGCTGCGCGCCCGCAAGGGCGAACATGAGGCCGTCATCCGCGAGGCGACGGACCTTCTCTCGAAGGTCGACAGTTCCGAACTCCAGGCCCGGCTCCACCTGACGAAGGGCAACTCGCTCCTCGCCGCCAAGAAGTACGAGGCCGCGATGACCACCTTCCTCCGCGTCCCGGTCTTCTTCGGCTCCGAGAACGAACTCATCCCCAAGGCCCTCCTGGGCGCCGCCCGCGCCTTCCGCGGCATGGACAGCCCTGCGCTGCGCGACCAGAAGCTCGAAGCCGTCTCCAATCGCTACCTCTACGACGTCATCGTCTCCTACCCCGTCTCCAAGGAGGCCGAAGAAGCCAAGAAACTGCTCCCCCCCGAGGAGCGCGCCAAGGCCGAGGCCGACCAGAAGAAGATCGCCGCCGGCGGCCCCCTCCCCGAGGGCGTGATGCTGGCCAAGCCCAAGCTCGCCGCCGAGGAGAAGGTCGAAGCCAACAAGTGAGTCCTTGCCCCTTTCCAAAACCTAACCTAGATATCAACCTACACCCCATCATCATGAAGATGAACCTACGTTCCGCCATCCTCAGCGCCGCAGTCCTCGGACTGCTGACCGTCACCGCTTCGGCTCAGGAGGCCGCCGCGGCCGTGCATCACAAGACCCTCGCCGACCTCTTCATCGAAGGCGGTTGGGTCATGTACCCGATCACCCTCTGCTCCGTGGCGATGATCTGGTTCATGGTCGACGGATTCATCAAGACGAGCGCCGGCAAAATGTATCCCGCCGAACACGTCACCCAGCTCCGCGAGCTCTTCAAGAAAGGCGACTACATCGGCGCCTATAACTTCGCCAAGGCCGCCGGCTCCCCCGTGGCCGACGTCGTCCGCGCGGGCGTCGCCTTCACCCCGGATGGCAAGACCATGACCGAAGAGGCCATCCTCTCCGAGATCGTCCGCGTCCAGGGCGAACTCAAGGGACGCTCCTCCTACCTCTCCGTCATCGGCGTCTGCACCCCGATGATCGGCCTGACCGGAACCGTCACGGGCATGATGAGCGCGTTCGAAACCCTCGGCACCTCCGGCGTGGGCGACCCTTCCAAGCTCTCGGGCGCGATCGGCGAAGTGCTCGTGGCCACCGCCTCCGGCCTGTTCATCGCCATCCCGGCGTTCATGGCCTACTACCTCCTGGCCAACCGCATCAACAAGGGCATCCACGACATCACCGAGATCGTGACCGGCCTCTTCCGGGCCTTCCCCTACGACGAAGTCGAGGGTCGCAAGGTCGGCGACGAAGAGATCTACGCCTCCAAGCCCGACTGGAACGCTTCCTCGAGCGTCCAGGGCTGAGGAACGTCCACCCCTAAACCAGCAGCACGACCATGGCAGGCGGAGGCGGAGGCGGAGAAGGCGAACCGGAGTTCCAGGTCGCGCCGATGATCGACGTGCTCCTAGTGCTGCTCATCTTCTTCATGTCGATCACCTCCTCGCAGGTGCTCAAGGTCGACAAGAACATCAGCCTCCCGGTGGCTGCCAACGGCGTCAAACGTGACGACAAGGCCGCGGCCGGCCTGATCAACATCTCCTGGGACAAGACGACCGGGCAGGCCAAGTACAAGCTCGACGACCGCGAACTTGACCCGAACGACAAGGATGGCATCGCCAAGGAACTCTCCGACCGCAAGGGGAGCAACGAAAAGTACCGCCTGCTGGTGCGCGCCGACAAGGAGTGCCACGCCAAGTACGTCTCCAAGGCCCTCGAATGGGGAGCCGAGGCGGGCATCGACAACATCGCCTTCTCCGGCCTCAACCACGAGGAATAAGCCATGAAACAGAAAGAACAGACCCCTGACGCCGCCCCGGGCTTCCAGATCGCCCCGATGATCGACGTGGTCTTCGTGATCATGCTCTTCTTCATGGTCATGGCCGGCGCCGTCAAGGTGGAGCATGAGCTCAAGACCACCCTGCCCGGCAACGCCGAGACCGCCAAGGAGACCGAACTTCCCGACGAAGTCACCATCGGCGTGAGCGAGACCGGCGAAATCACCCTCAACGAAGATCCCGTGGGCGCGCCCAGCGACAAGCTCCTCGAAAACCTCTACAATCAGATGAAGCTGATGGGCCAGGCCGCCGAACAATCCAAGACCAAGCTGCTCATCACCGTCCAGGCCGAAGAGAACGCCCGCTACGAGCGCGTGATCAACGTCCTCGACATCCTGGCGAAGGCGAACATCACGAACGTCACGTTCGCGGTGTCCGACACGGAATAAGCCTTCCGGTCGGACGACGAAGACAAGCCGCCGCCAGGCGGCTTTTTCGTGCCCGGCTCAGCGGACGAAACCGGCCTCGGATTCGAGCACCTTGCGGACGGCCTCGAAGTCGTTGCCGACCTTGAGCGGAGCCGGCGACGGCAGCTCGCCCGGGAAGCGGGAGGCGGCGGCGTCGCCGAAGGCATCCTTCAGGACGTCCGGGAACTTGGCGGGATGGGCGGTGCCGAAGACGACGACTTCGTCGAGCTCGGCGCCGTCCCGGGCCAGCAGGTCCTCGGCGGCCTTCCAGCCGACGGCGGAATGCGGGCAGAGGACGTAGCCGCTGGCGTCGCGGACGCGACGCATGGCGTCCAAGGTGGCGTGGTCGTCGACGGTGACGGCCTCGACCGCAGGACCGCCCTCGCGCCAGGCGAGCAGGCGGCTGAGGTTGTTGGGGTCGCCGATGTCCATGGCGTTGGAGGCAGTAGGCGTGGCGCGGCGCGGACGATACTGCCCCGTGGCGAAGAGCTCCGGCAGAGGTGAATTGACGTTGGTCGCGGCGACGAGCGCGGCGACGTCCAGGCCCATGCGGCGGGCGAGCTGCACGGCGCCGACGTTGCCCAGGTTGCCCGAAGGCACCACGACGCCCATGCGGCGCCCCGGCGCCAGCAGACGCTTGGCGTGGAAGGCGAACGGCACCTGGGCGATCAGGCGCACCGGGTTGATGGAATTGGCGGTCAGCAGCGGACGGCGGCGGCGCAGGGACTCGTCGGCGAGCGCGCGCTTCACCATGGCCTGACAGTCGTCGAACGTGCCGTCGACGGAGAGCGCCACCACGCCGGGACGGGCGCGGGCGATCTGGGATTCCTGCACGCCGCTGACGCCGACGCGGGGATAGAGGACCACGGCGCGGACGCCGGGGACGCCGGCGCAAGCTTCGGTCACGGCGGCGCCGGTGTCGCCCGAAGTCGCGGCGAGGACCGTCAGCTGCGGGAATTCGTCGCCGAGGACGCGCGCGGTGACGCGCACGAGGGTGCGGACGGCGAAGTCCTTGAAGGCCGCGGACGGGCCATGGAAGAGCTCGAGGACGCCGATGCGCTCGGCCGGCGTGCCCTTGAGCTTCTCCGGGAACACGAGCGGCACCGGGAAGTCGAAGGCCTCCTGGCAGAGCCGACGCAGGACCGCGGGTCCGAGGACCTCGGCGAAATACGGGGCCACGACGGCCTCGGCGAGGTCGGCGTAGGACGCGTGGCGATGGCGCTCCACGAAGTCGGGCCCGACCTGCGGGATGTGCGTCGGCACCCAGAGGCCGCCCTTGGCGGGCATGGCCGAAAGCAGCACGTCACGCAGGGAACCGCGGCAGGAGGCGTCGGCGGTGGAGACGAATTCCAACTTAGGACTCGGAGAGGACATGGACACCCTTGGGATTGATGCGCGAGACGTAAGGCGTGGCCTTGATCGGCACGGCCGAGAACACGGCGGCGACGGCGGCGGCGACCTTGCGGGCGGTCTCTTCGCCCTCGCAGAGCGCGAAGACGCTGGGACCCGCGCCGGAGATCGAGAAGCCCAGCGCGCCGGCGGCCATGGCGGCGGCCTTGGCGCGGTAGAACTCAGGGATCAGACGGTGGCGGTGCGGCTCGGCGATGAGGTCGTGCAGCGAGCGGCCGATGAGGGCGTAGTCGCTCTTGAAGAAGCCGCACAGGAGGCCGCCGAGGTTGCCGCTCTGCTGCGTGGAGGTCTCGAGCTGGATCTGGCGCGGCATGATCTCGCGGGCGACCTTGGTGAGCACGACGATGTCCGGATGCACGACGGCGGCCCAGAGGCGGTCCGGGATCGGCACGTCCATGACGTCGAGTTCGGCGTTGGAGCGGATGAGCGTGATGCCGCCGAGGAGGCACGGGCCGACGTTGTCGGCATGCCAGGCGCCGTCGGCCGCGGCTTCGCCGGCGACCACGAAAGGCAGGAGCTGACGACGGGTCAGCGGCTCGCCGAGCAGGCGGTTGACCACGAAGGCGCCGCCGACCGCGCTCGCGGCGCTGGAGCCGAGGCCGCTGCCGAAGGGCATCTTCTTGTGGATCTCCATCTCGATGCCGACGTCGCTCTTGCCGAGGTGACGGAGGAGCGCGTGGGCGGAGACGCCGGCGGTGTTCTTCTTCGAATCGAGGGGCAGACGGCCGTCGTCCCCGGTGATCTTGGTGATGCGCAGGCCGGGGGTCGGCGAGAAGCGGGCCACGATCTCGTCGCCAGGGGCGTCGATGCAGAAGCCAAGCACGTCGAATCCGCAGGCCACGTTGGCCACGGTGGCAGGCGAAAAGATACGGACTTCTTTGAGCGGCTGAGCGGACATATGGCCCCTATCAACAGGGATGGGCAGACCTTTCGGGTTGCCTCCCCATCGGTCAACGGTGAACATGACCGTTACCAGTCCTTTGATGTCCAACCGCATCCACCAGAACGGTTTTGTGACCGTGGCGGCCGCCTCGCCGGCCCTACGTCTGGGGGACCCCGCGGCCAACGCCATCCTGATCATCCAGGCCCTGGAAAAAGCCGCCCAAGAGGGGGTGGAAATCGTCGTCCTGCCGGAACTTTGCCTGACTGGCTATAGCTGCGGCGACCTCTTCGGCCAGCGCACCCTCCTGAACGGCGCCCTGAAGGCCCTAGGGCAGGTCTGCGAGGCCACCGCGAAGCTCGGCCTCACCGCCCTCGTAGGAGCCCCCCTGGAGGTCAACGGACGCCTCTTCAACGTCGCCGTGGCGCTCTCCCGGGGCAAGGTCCTCGGGGTCGTCCCCAAGACCCACCTGCCCAACACCGGGGAGTTCTACGAACAGCGCTGGTTCGCCTCCGCCCGGGTCGCCCCGGTCGCCGAGGTCGAACTCCTCGGCGAGAAGGTCCCCTTCGGCACCGACCTGCTCTTCCAGGCGACCGACATGCCGGACTGCGTGCTCGGCATCGAGATCTGCGAAGACCTCTGGGCCGTCGAGCCCCCGAGCGGCCCGCAGGCCCTCGCCGGCGCCACCCTGCTCTGCAACCTTTCCGCCAGCGACGAACTTCTCACCAAGGCCGCGTATCGCCGCGACCTCGTGAAGGCCCAGTCCGCCCGCTGCCTGGCCGCTTACGTCTACGCCGCCGCCGGCGCGGGCGAATCGAGCACCGACATCGTCTACAGCGGCCACGGGCTCATCGCCGAGAACGGCATCGTGCTCGGCGAATCGGAGCGCTTCCGCTTCGACCTCGCGCTCATCGTCTCGCAGATCGACCTCGACCGCCTCGCGGCCGAACGTCGCCGCAACAGCACCTTCTTCGGCGCGCCCGTCGCGGTGCGTCCGCGCATGGTCGGCTTCACCCTCGGCGTCCCGACCGGCCAGACGCCGAAGCTGCGCCGCCGCTTCAGCCAGCATCCGTTCGTCCCGTCCGACCCGCACCGCCGTGACGAGAACTGCCAGGAGATCTTCGCGATCCAGTCGACGGGCCTCGCCCGCCGCCTCCGCCACACGGGCCTCAAGCACGTGGTCATCGGCGTCTCGGGCGGCCTCGACTCCACCCTCGCCCTGCTCGTCACGCTCGAGGCCTTCAACCGCCTCGGCCTCGACCGCAAGGGTATCGTCGGCCTCACCCTCCCCGGCCCCGGCACCTCGGCCCGCACCCGCGTCAACGCGATGCGCCTGATGGAGACCCTCGGCATCACCGCCCGCGAGATCCCCATCAACGGCGCCGTGGAGCAGCACCTGCGCGACATCCATCATCCGGCCGGCAAGCACGACGTCACCTTCGAGAACGCCCAGGCCCGCGAGCGCACGCAGATCCTGATGGACGTCGCCAACCAGAGCCACGGCTTCGTCGTCGGCACGGGCGACCTCTCCGAAGCCGCGCTCGGCTGGTGCACGTTCAACGCCGACCACATGTCGATGTACCACGTGAACATCGGCGTGCCGAAGACCTTGGTGAAGCACCTCGTCGCCTGGGCCGCCCACGCCCGCCACGTCGGCACCGAACGCGCCATCCTCGAGGACATCGTCGCGACCCCGGTCAGCCCCGAGCTCCTGCCGCCCGGCGCCGACGGCGAGATCGCCCAGCAGACGGAGATGCTGGTCGGACCTTACGAGCTCCACGACTTCTTCCTGTATCACGTCATCCGCAACGGCTTCCGCCCCTCCAAGGTCCTCTGGATCGCCGAGCACGCGTTCGCCGGGAAATATGACCAGACGGAGATCCGCCACTGGCTCCGCTCGTTCCTGAGCCGCTTCTTCAGCCAGCAGTTCAAGCGTTCCGTCATGCCCGACGGCCCCAAGGTC
>JAURFU010000119.1 GCA_030834165.1 Verrucomicrobiota bacterium | reverse complement strand
GGCTGGGGGCGGGAGGGCAAGAGTTGTTGCGACGGGCGGGGACCGCCGTCGCAGCAGCGGGAGGGCAAGAGGACCGGAGGACCAGAGGGCCGGAGCCGCCGAAGCACTGGTTGATCAGTTGACCAGAGGCTCGGAGGGGGCGAAAGGTAGGGGCGTGCGGCCCGCGCGCCCGCGGATGACCGGGCCGGTCATCCCTACCTCGAGGCAGAGGACCGAACTCAAGGGGAGACCGGAAACCGGATGATTGGCTGGGGTGTTTATCATAAGCCGAAGCTAACTTTCCGGTTTCCGGTCTCCCCTTGCCGTCTTGGCTCTTGCAGCCGCTCACAGCTTGAGGGGGGTGTTTCGGGTGGCGGCAGAGGGCATTTTCGGGTCCCAAGTCTCAGCCATCGGGACTCTGGTTCGGGTTTTCAGGTGCGGGATCAGGTCCCGGGCCTGAGACCCGAAAATCCCCCCAACCGCTAACCGCCAACCGCTACCACCCCGGCGGGCTCGGAGAGCCCGCCCTACCCCCACCCCTAACCCTGCGGACCTGAATTTACCCAACCGCTAACCGCCAACCGCCGACCGCTGGGGCGGGGTCCCGTCCGCCATTGACACCCCTTCGCCCAATCGCCTTCTTTTGCCCTTCACGTTTTCACCCTACCCCTCCTCTTTCCCATGGCTAAAAACACCAAGAATACCTCCAAAACCGCTAAGTCCTCCAAGGTCG
>JAURFU010000118.1 GCA_030834165.1 Verrucomicrobiota bacterium | reverse complement strand
GGCCAGTTGGCCAGAACTCACGCCCAGCAAATCACCAGAGTCCCGCCACCTGCCACCCGAGGCCGCCACCCACCGCCCGGATCTGTTCGTTCCCTATACTCAAAACTCCAGACTCGATACTCCCGTTTCCTCTGAGCCTCCGAGCCTCTAGTGTTCGCCCCTTGTCACCGTGCCCCCTTGCCCACGTGCCCCCTGATTAATCGCCCACCCCTACCCCAACCCCTCCCCCTTTTTATCATCACCACTTTTGCACCTTTGCACAGGCCGCAGGCCTATTTGCACTTTTGCACCTCTTGAATCCATGCCCTCCACTCTCTCCTCCCTCTCCTCCCTCCTCGACTCCGCCGGCATCAAACACCGCCTGAAGGACGACGTCATCCGCACCGGCTTCTCCACCGACCTCTACACCGACGAGGACGGTGACCACGGCGTGAGCATCCTCATCCGGCTCGATGAGGACGGCGAACTCCTGCGCGTCCAGGCCCCTATGGCCTATCGCATGCCCAAGGACGCCTCGCCCGGGACGCAGGCCGCCGTGCTCCGTACCATCAACCAGCTCAACTGGGAATCCAAGATCCTCCAGGTCGAGATGGACCTCGAGGATGGCGAGATCCGCTTCGGCGCCGACTTCCCGATCGAGGACGGTCAGCTTACCGAGCAACAGCTCACCCGGCTCGTCCGCCTCATCCCCTCGCTGATTGACATGGCCCATCTCC
>JAURFU010000117.1 GCA_030834165.1 Verrucomicrobiota bacterium | reverse complement strand
GCGGAGGTATCACCTGACCCCACGACGACCGCGCCATCCGCGGAAACGCCTCTGGCGTCGGAATAATTCCCCCCGGAGAGGGTGCCGAGGTCGGTCATCCCGCCGGCGCTCGTCCACCGAAACGCGCGGCCGTTCCCATTGGCGTTACTGCCATACCCCACGACGACGGAGCCATCCGCGGAAACACCGTAGGCTCGGGAAAAAGTCCCTCCAGAGAGGACGCCAAGGTCGGTCATGCCGCCGGCACTCGTCCACCGAAACGCCCGTTGGCTACCGGCGGTGCCATCACCATACCCCACGACGACCGCGCCATCCGCGGAAACACCGTTGGCTTGGGCATACCCCCCCCCGGAGAGGGTACCGAGGTCGGTCATCGACTGGGCTTGGGCGTGGATCGAAGTCGCCGCGGCGGCGAGGAGGAAGGAAGATTTGAGGTGTTTCATGAGGGGGAAGTAAGTGGCTATGGAATACATGGACACAAACCGAATAGTCAGGTTTGTATCCTTGAGGGGGAGTATTTTTAATATCATGGGTGGGGTTAGGTAATATTGGGCAGGTAGCGTGTTCGGGTAGGGTTGAGCGCCCTCGCTCAACCGCGGCTGACCAAGGGTGGTCAGCCCAATCCAAGGCACGAAACAGCACTCAATGGGAAACCGGAGACCGGATAATTGGCTGGGATGCATTCTCAGGTCCCAAGTCTCAGCCATCGGGCACTAGGTTCAGGTGTTCG
>JAURFU010000116.1 GCA_030834165.1 Verrucomicrobiota bacterium | reverse complement strand
GCGCGTCGTCGCGCCGCGGCGCGACGACGCGCGGCGCGCGCGCGACGACGACGCCGCGCTCGCGCGCGCGCATGGCGACGCCGCGCGCGACGCGCGCGATGCACCGCGCGGTGCGCGCGGCGTCGCATCGCTCGACCGCGTCGCCGCCGTCGTCGACCGCGTCGCCGTCGCGCGCGTCGCGCCGACGCATCTTGTGGATAAACTTTTCGTCGCGTTCGAGCGCGCGACGCGTCGCGCGTCCGTCGCGCGCGCGCGCGGCGTCGACGCGCGCGGGCGCGGCGGCGACGATCGAACGCCGACGCATCGGGACACGGCGACGCGACGACGCGCGCGCGACGACGACGCGCGCGCGCCGGCGGCGACGACGCCGCGATGACGACGGCGACGGACGACGTCGAGCGCGAGGACGGCGCGCGCGAGGACGACGGCGACGACGCGGGCGCGACGGCGCGCGACGGCGACGACGGCGACGCGCGCGACCGGGACGTCGCGCGACCGGCGTACGAGGACGCGTACGCGGACGCCGTCGCCGCGCTCGAGCGCGCGATGGCGCGTCGCGCGCGCGCGACGCTCGAAGCGAACGAATCGAACCGACGGCGTAACGGTCGCGGCGAAGACTGACGACGGCGACGACGCGCGACGGCGCGGCGACGACGACGCGCGACGCGAGGTCGACGACGACGATGATTTTCGCGACGATGATTTTGGCGACGATGATTTTGGCGACGACGTCGGCGCGCTCCTGGCGTC
>JAURFU010000115.1 GCA_030834165.1 Verrucomicrobiota bacterium | reverse complement strand
AATTTTTTAGTTATACGTAACTCCTTATTTCGCTTATCACCAGTTGATTGAATAATAGTTATATAGCCAATAGTTGCCAATTTTTTTGCTATTTTCTGAGATGTGGGAAATGTAACTCCTAGCGTTTTTTCAATCCAGCTTAAATTGATAGGATGCTCGTTAAAACGATATCTTTTATAGATTTCATATAAAACTAATCGCTCTGGACCTGAATGAATGTACTCTCGATTGTTTTTATAAAAATCAGATTTATAAGTTAAATAAAGATCAAGATAAGTAGATGCAAATGATTTATTCATCGTTGAATAATTGGCGGAGAGAGAGGGATTCGAACCCTCGGTACCTTGCGGTACGCCACCCTTCCAAGATGGTGCATTAAACCGAGCTCTGCCATCTCTCCAAGACTGTGGATTTTAACAAAAACTTATACATATGTTGTAATTAAAATTTTTTGATGAGTTGTTGAGAGCAAATATTTAATTGGTAAATTAGAGTTTGTATCAAGATTTAAAAGTAAATCTAACTTTTCTTGACCATGAATTAATAAGATAATTTCTTTGGCTTTATTAATTTCATTAAGCGTCATTGTTATTCTTGGGACCTCAGGATAACCATCGTTAACAAATTCTATCGAATGCTTTGAAGAAAGCGCACTATCTAAGTTGGTCATATCAGGAAATATTGAAGCGAAGTGTCCATCAAGGCCCATTCCCAATATGGCTAAGTCATAATATGGGATTGACTGTAATTGCATTT
>JAURFU010000114.1 GCA_030834165.1 Verrucomicrobiota bacterium | reverse complement strand
CCCCGTCAAGCCCGAGGTAATCCATGTACTGGTTCGCGGCTTCCTTCAGGGCGTCGGCGAAGTTGATGTGCTCGGCAGGCCGCTGGGACCACTCGAGGATGCCGGAAGCGAGGGTGTCCTTCCCGGCCCTTGCGTATCCGCATATGAGGACAAGGGTGGGAGGAGCCATCGGCGTGGGCGCGTCGCTCACTTAGGTTAGAACGGAGGGTTCTCGGGCGGGGCGTCCTGCACGACGGGCTTCTGGGAGCCCTTGGGGAAGGTCAGCTTGTACTTGAACTGAGGCTTGCCGTTCCACTCGCCGTTCGGGATGGCCTCGACGCCGATGAGGCACGTCTTGCCGCAGGCGGGTTCGACGTACTGCATGAACTCGGCGGGGGTGGCGTCCATCCTGATCTCCTCGGTGAAGGTGCCGGAGAACTTGCCGACGAGCATGGCGAGGGGCTTGGCGTACTTGGAGCCGTAGGACTTCGACAGGCAGTTGCCCTGGTCGTCGAGGAAGAACAGGCGGGCGGAGGAGGTGCCGTCCTCGTTGTGCTTCACCTTCTCGAACTTCGGCTTGATGAGCTTCAGTTTGTAGGTGCCGGACACTTCGATGGACTTGAGGGGCGGGCGGTCTTGGTTGGGCGGGTTCATGGATTAGGCGAAGTTGATGTTGGTGGCGGCGGTCGGCTTGGCGGCGATGTCGATGGTCTGGATCTGCTGCGGATAGGCAGGCCAGACGCCCGAGGCGGTGCATTCCTTGTAGAGGGTCAGCGCCTTCTCGAAGTCGAACGCGGCGCCAGTCATCAGTTCAGGCCCGAGTTCGTAGACGGCGTGAGCGTAGGGCGGCTCCTTCTCGACGGCGATGAAGCGGAAGCCGAGGACGCGGCACTTGTAGGCCGACTCAACGGCGTGGCGGTAGAAGTACGCCTGGAGGTTGTAGCGGTACTTGCGGACGGCGGACAGGAAGC
>JAURFU010000113.1 GCA_030834165.1 Verrucomicrobiota bacterium | reverse complement strand
CGGATACGGCGACTGGCAGTCGGTGGGCTCGACGCATCAGCGCCGCATCATCTTCGGCTCCGCGCCGCAGGACCTGCGCCGTGACCTGAAGCCCTACGACCGTCTGGCGATGGTCAAGAAGTGCCGCTGGGCGGAGCGCAACTCCGGCCTGTTCCGGCAGATCCTCGGGGACATGGTGCTCTACACGGTCGGCGACGGCATCCGTCCGCAGTCGCACGCGGAGGACGCGGAGAAGGCCAAGCGGTACGAGGAGTACTTCCACGAGAAGACCAAGCGCCTGGACGTCACCAATCGGTTCTCATTCTACCAATGCCAGTCGGTGCTGCTCCGGGCGATGGTCCGGGACGGTGACGCCTTCGCGGCCAAGGTCCGCAACGGCGCGGGGCAGGCCAAGGTGCAGCTCATCGAGGCGCACCGCGTGGCCGATGACCCCAACGTCGAGCCGCCTGCCGGACAATGGGACGGCGTGGGCTTCGGCAAGTTCGGCGAGTTGACCTATTACAACGTCATCCGCTCGGACGGAACGAGCCGGCAGATCCTTGCGACGGCCATGATGCACGTCGTGGACCATGAGTACGCGAGCGGCGCGCGCGGCGTGCCGATGCTCCAGCACTCCATCAACTCCATCCAGGACGAGATGGAAATCCTCGCCCTCGAGAAGCAGGCCGTGAAGGACAACGGCGACATCACCCGCATCATCAAGAAGCAGGGCGGCGTCCTCGACGGCGACATGGCTGGCGAACTCGGGGCCGTCCAGAACGGCTCCTACGCCAACCTTGCGAACACGATGGGCGGAAAACTCATCGCCCTTGAACCCGGCGAGTCGATGGACTCTTTCCAGAGCAACCGCCCTAACGCCACCTTCACGGGCTTCCTCGCGGCTCTGGAACGCGACATCTCGCAGGGCGTCCTGCCTTACGAGTTCGTCGGCGACTCCTCCAAACTTGGCGGCGCCACCGTCCGTCTCGTGACGGCTAAGGCGGGTCGCGTCTTCTCCAAGTACCAGCAGGTTATCATCGAACAATTCTG
>JAURFU010000112.1 GCA_030834165.1 Verrucomicrobiota bacterium | reverse complement strand
CGAAGGTCCGGATCCAGCGCTGCTCCCAGGCTTTCTCGGCCTCGGTCCGCAGGTCGGTCGGCGGCCGTAGGTCCGCGTCGAAGACGATGTTCGGTTTGATCTCGCCGATGGTGCGCCATTGGATGACGCCGTCCTCGAAGTCGGAGAAGATGACGATGGCGTCATATTGCTTCTGGTTGAGCATGGCCTCGACCCAGGCGCCGACGCCGCCGATCCGGAACAAGGCGTCCTTGCTGCCGAACATGTTGCGGCCGGCCGGACTGAGCTTGGCCGGGTCGGTCGCCGGTGAGTCGCGCTTCCCGCCGCGACGATCCATGTAGATCTGGTCGACGGTGGGGACGACGAGTTTCTGGTTCGGACGCGCTCCGAGGACTTCGCCGTCCTGGATGAAATTGAAGACGCCGAAATAGCGGTAGACGTCGGCGCTGGGGAACTGCTCCTTGATCTGCTTCTCGACCGCGGCGAAATAGGGGTTCATCGACGGCGAGCTGTCGAAGTAGACCGCGATGTTGGCGCCGGAGATCTTCATGCCCATCACGGCGCGTCCGGTGAAATTCTTGCCGCCTTTGCCCAGGCCGACGCTTCCGCCGACGCCGCCCCCGGAGCCTCCGCCGAAACCTTTCGAGGACGCGGAGAGGGCGCCGAGCATGCCGCGGTTCAGGTCGGGCATCTCCGGCAGGGCGATCTGCGCGGAGGCGCTCTTCGAGGTGATCTTGGTCGCGCTCTTGGTCAGGCTCTTGGGCGTATTGGGCTTCGCCTTGGCTTTCGCCTGGACCATCCTCTCCCCTCCGGTGCCTCCTCCCGCCCCCGTGGCGAAGGCGTTCGGTTCTTTCTTCTGGATGACGGCGACGGAGACCACCCAGGCGGTCGCGAGGAAGAGCAGGGTGCCGTGGATCAGCAAGGACACCATCAATCCTTGTCCGCCCAGGCGGAACCAGCGGCGTGCGAATTCCGATGGCGTCTTGATTCGACGCGGCTCCGGCTCCGGCGCGGCGGCCGCCGGCGCCGCTTCCGCGGGCGGCGGAGGGGGCGGCGCTTCAGGCGTGCGTTTGCGCAGGCGGGGTGGCTGGGGCGGAAGGGGATCCACGAGGGAAGGGGATCACTATACTAAGCCGAAGGTTAAGGGAAGGTTATCTAAACGGAGGGCTGAATGGAGGACTGCGTTGAGGACTGAATGGAGGGCTGGATTGAAGAGGAGAGGGCTGAGTCGATGACAGAGGACTGAATCGATGACGGATAATAGCTACAGCGCCCAACGGGAAACCGGAGACCGGGAGGTTTGTTCGGAATTGAGGT
>JAURFU010000111.1 GCA_030834165.1 Verrucomicrobiota bacterium | reverse complement strand
TAATACCAGCAGTACGCTGAATTATTCAAAACTGATGTGGATGTCTGGTCGATGGTCGATGGACTTGGCTACGACGAATAATACCGTCCGCTTCAAGTTTGGTCACGGCTATGGATCAGCGGTCACGGGGGACTTGAATAATCGCGGATTCGGCATCCGTGTCGCCAATCGTGGTAGCGTGCTTCAACTACTTACCCATAACGGAACCGCTCAAGCCGTCACTAATTCTTCTTTCACCCCTGCCCAGTTTGAGGCTTTTGATTGGGATATAATCAGCGAAGGTGGAACCGTGACGCTGTTCGTGAACGGAACCTCGGTTGCCTCTACTACCTCCAACGTCCCAAGCGGTCTGTGGAATGGAGAATGGGGATGGCAGACAGAGAACGTCACGGTTACATCTAATACCTACACTTCTGCCATGAGCGAATACGCCGGAAGTTACTTTGTCGCCCCATAACCCAATGCCTCCCTATCTCTACCGCGTGACCGTCGCCTGGGGTTCCCCGAATTGGAAACTCCTCTTCGGCCTCATCTTCGGCGAAGGCCAGCACGTCTACTCGCAGACGGACGACCAATCGGCTTCGGCGGTCTACGGCTTCGACACCCCGCAGACCCCCGCCGACCTCGGCCCTCTCGTCCGCG
This sequence comes from Verrucomicrobiota bacterium, assembly GCA_030834165.1. Lineage (GTDB taxonomy): Bacteria > Verrucomicrobiota > Verrucomicrobiia > Opitutales > UBA953 > UBA953. Next base: position 724 of record JAURFU010000111.1, on the reverse strand, counting down.
TCGAACTCATTTCCGAATAACCCATGATCACCGCCATCCTCATCTCCCTCGTCGTCGGCTTCATCGCCGGCGCTCTCGTCTTCCGCAAGCACGCCGCCAAGGCCACCGAGCTGGAAGCCAAGAGCAAGTCCATCCTCGACGTCCTCAAGGGTCGCTAATCCCCGATGCGTCTGCTCCTGGTCATCGCCGTCCTCTGCCTGACCGGGTGCAGCCTGTTCCGCAAGGGCGACGCTCCCCTGCCCGCCCAGCCGGAAGCCCCGACCAAGGAGTCCGCCGTCGTCACGCTGGGCAAAGACCTCGACAAGACCGACCACCGCGTAGGTGCCGCCCTCGTCGCCATCGAGAGGAACGCCGACAAGCCCAAGGTCGTGGTCGCGGAGTCCCGCCTCGCCCAGTCCTACCTGCCCCAGCCGCCAGAGGCCGACGTGGCCTTCGCCATGGCTCGGGCTACCAAGGCCGACCCCATCGACTACGCGAAGCAAATGGAGTTTGGACGCAAACTCGCCACCGCCGTCAACCGCGCTTGGGAACGCCTTGAGGCCGACCAGAAGGAAGCCAAGCGGGTATCTGACCTGAAGGACGCACGGATCGTCGAGCTGACCAAGGAGGTCGAGCGGGTGAAGAAGGACGCCTCGGCCGGCGGTCCGAGGTGCCAGACCCGCCGGCCCACAACGCCCGAGGCCAGCGCATCCTGCGCGGCATCGCCCGAGGTCGCGATCGTATC
>JAURFU010000110.1 GCA_030834165.1 Verrucomicrobiota bacterium | reverse complement strand
TCAACTACACCGCGCGCGACGCCGCCGGCGCCGTGACCGAAGGCACCCTCGACGCCCCCGCGCGCCGCGACGCGCTCCGCAAGCTGCAGGCCCGCGGCCTCAAGCCGGTCAAGGTCGAGGAGGCCGGCGCCGCGACGCGCGCCAAGGAAGCCGCCCGCGAAGGCGGCCCCGCCGACAAGGACCTGCTCCCGACCGAGGCCGAGTGCCTGCCGTTCCTCGAGTCGATGGCCGACCTGGTCCGCTCCGGGATGTCCGCTGGCGAAGCCCTCCGCCTCCTCGCCCTCCGCCTCCAGAAATCCCGCCTGCGCGTCCTCTGCGCCGGCCTCTGGTCCAAGCTCGGCGAAGGCCAGAGCCTTTCCGTCGCGATGGGCGGCTACCCGCAGGTCTTCGATGGTCAGACGCTCAACCTCATCGCCGCCGGCGAGGCGACCGGCAACATCCGCGACGTCCTCGAGCGGCTGATCACCCACTTCACGGAGCAGAAGGAGTTCCGCCGCAAGCTGGTCAGCGCGATGGCCTACCCGCTCTTCATCTGCGTGGTCGCCGTGGGCGTGGTGATCTTCTTCGTGCTCTTCCTGCTGCCCCGCCTGCAGACGCTCCTGACCTCCCTCGGCGGCAAGCTGCCGCTCTCGACCAAGCTGCTGATGACCTTCGCCGACGTGTTCGTCGTCGTGGGCCCGATCTTCCTGGTGCTCGCCGTCCTGGCGGTCATCGGCGTCGCCCGCTGGCGGAAGTCCGAAGAGGGCCGCCTGGCCTCCGACGCCCTGCTGCTCCGCATCCCGTTGGCCGGTTCCTTCGTGATGCGCGTCTCGGTCCTCAATTTCTGCCACACGCTCGCGGTGCTCCTCGAGAACGGCATCACGACCGCCGAAGCCCTCCGCCTCGCCGAGAAGACCGCCCCTAACCGCGCCCTCCGCCAGAAGCTGCGCGAGGCCACCGACCGCGTGCTCGAAGGCGACAGCCTGTCGAAGGCCCTGGCCCGCACCGGTTATTTCCCGCGCCTGCTCCTCGACCGCGTCGCCGTCGCCGAACAGACCGGCAACCTGGCCCCGGGCCTCCGCGACATCTCCCGCTCCTACCGCGCCGAGCTCGACCGCTGGCTCGGCACGATCTCGCAGACGATCTCCGCCTCGGTCCTCGTCGCCGCCTTCTCGTTCGTCGCCTTCATCGCCTTCGCGATCGTCGCCGCCGTCTTCGAAGTCAGCTCCAGCTTCCGCTTCTGAGGGCAGGGACAGCACCACGTGCTGTCCTCGGTGCAAAAGTGCAAATCGGCCTGTGCAAAGGTGCAAACGTCGAGGCCGCCGAACGGCGGCCGCAGGGTAGGGGCGAGACTACGTCGCACCCTTCTTGTCCTCCGACGCTCGCTCAAAGGGAGACCGGAAACCGGAATGTTACCTGCGGACATTATATAAATTCTCAGGTCTCTGGCACGGGTCTTCAGGCACAGGTGCGGGTGCCGGGCGAAATTCAGATCCTGAACCTGCACCCGAAC
>JAURFU010000010.1 GCA_030834165.1 Verrucomicrobiota bacterium | reverse complement strand
CCCAATACCTCGAACTCCACCGGCGCCGCCCCGACTGGCGTGCCCGCCTACGCGACTGGGCGCTCACCCTGCCCTCCTCTCCGCTCAAATCCGCCCGTCGTCGGCTGGTCGACGAGGTCTTCGCCTGCCTGCTCTCCGACGGACGCGCCGACACGCTCTGCATCAACGCGTTGCTGCCGCTGCTCCAAGACACGCGGCATAGCCTTGACCGTAGCTGGCTGGACTGGCCGCCCGGACACCACCCCGATGACATCCAGGACGCCCGCGGACTGATCGGACTCACGGGCGCCGCCCGCAACTGGGAAGTCCAAGGCATCCTCGACGTCCTGCGTCGCTCGATGGATTCAACCGAACCGGCGGCGAAGCCTTAGGCCATCATCTTCCGCGCCTTCTCGAGCGAGACCGCCAGGCGGTCGACTTCCTCGAAGGTGTTGTAGAACGCGAACGAGGCGCGGGCGGTGCCGCTGAGTCCGTAATGCTTCATCAACGGCATGCAGCAGTGGTGACCGGTGCGGATGGCGATGCCGTCGGCGTCGAGCAAGGTACCGACGTCGTGCGGGTGGCCGCCTTCGAGGTTGAAGGAGATGACGGCGACCTTCTCGGGCGCTTCGCCGACGAGGGTGAGTCCCTTGATGGCCTTGAGTCGCTCGGTGGCCGCGGCCAGCAGGGCCTGCTCGTGCGCATGCGCCTCCGCCTGGATGGGCATGACGTATTCCAAGGCCACGCCGAGGGCGATGGCCCCGGAGATATCGGGCGTGCCGGCCTCGAAACGCTCGGGGGCAGCGCGATAGGTGGTGCCGGCGAAGTCGACCTTGCTGATCATGTCGCCGCCGAACTGATAAGGCGGCATGGCGTCGAGCAGCTCGGGACGTCCCCACAGGACGCCGATGCCGGTCGGCCCGAAGGTCTTGTGGCCGGAGAAAGCGTAGAAGTCGCAACCGAGCGCCGGGACATCGACCCGGAAGTGCGCGGCGGCCTGGCAGCCGTCGATGAGCACCACCGCGCCGGCAGCCTTGGCGAGGCGCGTCATCTCGACGGCCGGGTTGACGGTGCCGAGGGCGTTGGAGACGTGCGCGAAGGCGACGAGCTTGGTCCGGGCGGAAAGCAGGCCCTTGAAGGCAACGAGGTCGACCTCGCCGCGCGGGGTGACGGGCGTGACGACGACCTTGGCGCCCGTGCGCTCGGCGATCGCCTGCCAGGGCACGATGTTGGCATGGTGCTCGAGATGGGTGAGCAGGATCTCGTCCCCGGCCTTGAGGTTGGCCCGGCCCCAGCACTCCGCGACGAGGTTGATGCCTTCGGTGGCGCCGCGGACGAACACGCAGCCGCGGGCGTCCTTGAGGCCGAGGAACTTCGCGACGGAGCCGCGCGCGGCCTCGTAGGCGGCGGTGGCTTCTTCGCTGAGGAGATGGACGCCGCGGTGGACGTTGGCGTTCTGCTCGGAATAATAACGCTCGAGCGCCCTGATCACGACGGACGGCTTCTGCGAAGTCGCCGCGTTGTCGAGGTAGGCCAACGGACGGCCGCGCACGGCACGCCCCAGGATCGGGAAGTCCTTGCGGCAGGCGGCGACGTCGAACGCGGGCATGGGGCCGAACGTAGGCGGACCCGGGCGGGGCGCAACCGGGAAGCGAACTTCAGGGCGACGGCGGCAGCCGCACGGCCTTGCGGATGTAGGCGGGCACGTCGACGTCCTGTCCTTCGATGAACGTCATCGGCGTGCCGCCGAACAGACCCCGACGCATCGATTCCTCCGTCGCGAACTCGAAGATCGGCTGCGCGGGGTCCTCGCCCTTGGCGCCTTTCTTGGACTTGGCGGGCGGCTTGGGCGGAGGAAGGGAAGCGCCGAGCACCGAGACTTCGACGCGGTCGCCGAGCGCGGGCTCGAGGCGCGCGCAGAGGATCGTGGAAGTCTCGCCGCCGAAGCGCGCGCGCACCGCGCCGACCGCCTCGAAGGCCTCGGTGGACGTCATGGCCGGACCGCCGGCGACATGGACGAAGAGCGAGGCCACCTTGGCGACCGCGCCGGGCGCGTGGGCGAGCGGGCAGTCGACGGCCGCGCGCGCGGCCTTCAGCGCGGCGCCTTCGCCCGCGCCCACGCCGAAGGCGAAGAGCGTCGGCGAGCCGGGCGTGGCGAGGAGCGAACGCAGCGCGGCGGGATCGGCGGGGACGAGCGCGCCCGGCGCGAAGGCGCCGGCGAGACCGCGGAGCGCGCCGCCCACCCAGGCGTCGGCGGCGGCGAAAGATTCCGACAACGGGGCGTCGGGCGCCACCTGCTGGAGGAGCAGGTCGTTGTGCACGACGACGAGGCCGTGGGCCTTCTGGCCGAGCTTGACCGAGGCCTCGTTGGCCTGACGCATCCGCCGTTCGCCTTCGTGCGAGAACGGCATCGTGGCGAAGGCGAGCACCGTGGCGCCGGCCTCGGCCGCGCAACCCGCGACCGTCGCGGCGGCGCCGCTGCCCGTGCCGCCGCCGAGTCCGGCGACGAGCACGACGACCGGCACGCCGGTGAAGAGACGGCGCAGGGACGGCTCCTCCGCCTCGGCGGAAGCCAGGCCGAGCGCGGCTTCGCCCCCCGTGCCCATCCCGCGCGTCTGCGCCCGGCCGAGCTGCAGGTTCGTCCCGGGACCGCCGGACGCGAGGGCCCGCGCGTCGGTGTCGAGGAGCGCGACGGCGACCTCCGCGGGGAGCTGGGCCGCGAGCCGCGTGACCATGGCGCAGCCCGCGCCGCCGAGGCCGACCAGGAGGATGGAAGCGGGCGTGGCCATCTCAGAAGCGGAAGAGCGCCTTCAGCTGGGCGAGGAAACCGCGCGGCCGGACGACCGGCGGCGGGGCGTCGGCGAGGGCCGCGGTCATGAGGCCGACGATGCCCGCATACTCGGGCTTGCGCAGGGATTCGTTCTCGAAGTCCGGCACGCCCACGCGGGCCGGCACGCCGGTCACCAGCTGGACAGCTTCGGCCGCGTCGGCGAGGTTAGCCGAGCCGCCGGTGAGGATCACGCCCGAAGGGAGCATGTTCTGGTCGAGCCGCACGGCGTGGCCCGGGAAGATCTGCTCCAGGCGGCGGAGGACGTCCTTCCGCACGAACTCGATCGTCTCCTGGTAGCGCAGCGAGAGCACCTGCGTGATCGTGCCGCGGTTGAACTGCTGGTCGCCCACGCCCTTGTCGCCGTCCTTCCAGATGGTCTGGTTGACGTCCGTCTCGCGGTGGAGCGCCGAGCCGAAGCGCTGCTTAAGGTCCTCGGCCGTCTCGCGGCTGATGCGCAGCGCCACGCTGAGGTCGTTGGTGAGGTGTTCGCCGCCCACCGGGATCGAACCCGCGCAGAGGATGTGCTCCTTGTAGTACAGGATCCAGTCCGTCGTGCCGGCGCCCATGTCGATCACGAGCACCCCGCCCTGCTTGTCGGCGTCGCTCGCCGTCGCGCAGGCGGCGGCGTGCGAGGCCAGGATGAAGTCGCGCACGCGGATGCTCAGGCCGTTGATCATGCCCACGCGCATGCGCATGTTGCCTTCCTCCATGGTGACGCGCCAGAAGCTCACCTCGAGCCGCTTGCCGGCCATGCCCACCGGGTTGCCCACCGGCTTGCCGTCCAGCAGCGTCGGCTGGCGCATGTAGAGCAGCGTGCTCCGGCCGGCCGGCGGCTCGAGGCGCTTGGCCGAGGCGACCGCGTCGGCGACGTCCTTGGCGGTGACCTTGCCGTCGTGCGCGGGCACGGCGATGAAACCCTTCACGCGCTCGCCTTCGGCGGCCGGTCCGGAGAGCGAGAGATAGACCTGCTCGACGGCGCGGCCGGAACCGCGCTCGATGTCGTTGACGACCTCATGCACGCACTGCGTGAGCTTCTCGAGGTCGGTGACGGTGCCCTTCACGACGCCGTCGGTGCGGCGCTCGCTGAAGCTGAGCATGCGGGCCTTGCCGTCGATGACCTGGCCGAGGAGGCTGGCCGTCTTGTGCGTGCCGATGTCGATGACGGCGATGAGGGACGGGAGGGGCTTGGAAGTCATCGGAGAGGGGCGGGGGCGGCGTTGACGGGGACGAGGCGGGGTTCGGGGACGGGCGAGGCGGCGTTGGTGCGGTTCTGGATCGACATCTTGAGCACGTAGGCCGACGCGGTCGCGCCGGGCCGGCGCAGCAGCTCGTCGACGTTGATGCGGCCGAGGAGCGTGAGCTCGTTGCGCCAGTTGGCGGTGGAGAAGACGATCTCGACGAGGGCCGGCCGGTCCAGCGGCTGGGTGCCGGGACGGACGGTGACGCGGAGGTTCGATCCGGGGGAATCCTCCTGCGCGCCGAAACAGTCGCGCAGCGAGACCGCCGACCACTGCTTGTAGAGGTGCGGATAGGTCGTGCGGACCGTCAGCAGGAAGGGCGCCGCGATCTCGATGCCTTCGATGAGCAGCTTGTCGTCGGCGCCGGTCGCGCGGTAATCCTGGATCTCCGGCAGGATGCGGATCGTCTGCTCGGGGTAGCCCACGCCGGCGAAGGTCTGGCCGTCCGCGGCCACGAGGCGCACCTGGATCGGCGCGCCCTTGGCGGACTGGCTGGCGATCTTGGCGACGGCGAGCCGTTCGCGGAGGCCGATCTCCAAGGTGCCGTCGCCGCGCCGGCGGACGTCCGCCGCCAGGACCTGGTTGTCCGCCTCGAGGTCCGCCTTGATCGAGCGGACATCGCGCGCGAAGCCGTCGGGACCGGCGGCCACGACCTTCTTCACGAAGTCGGCGGAAAGGAAGCCGTCCGTCTGGAAGCGCAGCTTCGCGGCGGGGGCCGCAGCGGTCGACTCGTCCACGGCCCACCAGAGCAAGGCGACGAGCACGCCGAAGAAAAGGGCGGCGGCCACGGTCGGCAGCTTCGAACGCACGATGCGCTTGCGGCCGAGCTCGCCGGAGGGGACGCGCCGGACGTCCTGCGGCACGAGGGCGCGCCAGTCGCGGTCGGCCTGGCCGCGGAAGGCGGCGCGACGGCGGCCGAACAAGGAATCGAAGAGGCCCATGGTCAGCGGCGGTCGGGGCGGGCGACGCGCGCGAGGGCCGGGGCGGCCATGCGGCGCACGAGCGCGGGGAAATCGAGCCCGACGCAGGAAGCGCTCTTGGGCATCAGGCTGGTGGCGGTCATGCCGGGCATCGTGTTGATCTCGAGGAAATAGAAGCGGCCGTCGGGCTCAAGGAAGACATCGGCCCGGGCGAAGTCGCGGCAGCCGCACGCGGCGAAGAGGCGCGCGGCGGCCTCGCCGATGGCGGCGGTGAGTTCGGCGGGGATCGGCGCGGGGAAGCGATACTCCGAGGCGCCCTTGGTGTATTTGGTCCTGTAGTCATACACCCCGGTGAGCGGGACGATCTCGACGAGGCCCATGGGACATCCGTCCAGCAGGCCGATCGACAGCTCGCGGCCGCGTAGACGACGCTCGGCCATCCACTGGCCGGAGGCGGGGATCGCGGCCAGGGCCTCGGCGACGGCGGCCTCCCCTTCCAGCATGTAGAGCCCGACGCTGCTGCCCTGGTCGGAGGGCTTGATCACCAGTTGTTCGCCCAAGGCGGCGACGAGCGCGGCGGCCGTCGGCTTGGCGGCGCCCGCGAAGGCGACCTCGGGGATCGCCGGGACGCCGGCGGCGCGCATGGCCTGCTTGGTCGCGACCTTGTCCATGCAGAGACGGTTGGCGGCGGAAGAGCAGCCGGCGAAGGCGATCCCCCGGGCTTCCATCTCGGCCTGGGCGCGGCCGTCCTCGCCCCAGCCGCCGTGCAGCACGGGGAAGACGACGTGGCGCGCCGGATCGAGCCAGGCGGGCAAAGCGTCGGTCGTCAGTTCGACGAGCCGGGAGCCGGGCAGGACTCCGGCCACGGCCTGGCCGGAGCGGAGCGAGACCTCGCGTTCGGAAGACAGGCCTCCGCAGAGGACGACGATCTCGGGTTCGGCGCTCATAGGAGTTCCTTCCATTCGCGGCCGAGGGCCACGATCTCGGGCTGGAGTTCGACGCCCTGACGGGCCTTCACCTCGGCGCGCACCTCGCGCATGAGCGCGAGGAAGTCCGCGGCCTTGGCGTCCCCGGCGTTGACGAGGAAGTTGGCGTGCGTGGGCGAGACGGAGACGGGGCCGACCGCGCGGCCCTTGAGCCCGCTGGCGTCGATGAGCCGGCCGGCCTTGTCGCCTTCGGGATTGCGGAAGACGCAGCCGGCGCTGGCTTCGCGGGGCTGAGAGGCGCGGCGGCGGGCGGCCATCTCGTCCATGCGGCCGCGGATGACGGCGGGGTCCTCCGCGGCGGGGGAACGCAGCACCGCGGAGAGCACGACCGCGCCGTGCAGCTGCGGGCAGTCGCGGTAGAGCGCGTCGAAGCAGTCGCGGCGGGCGGCCCGCACGCGGCCCTGGGGCGTCAGCCATTCGATGGACTCGACGACGTCGAAGATCCAGCCGCCCATCGCGCCGGCGTTCATGCGGAGCGAACCGCCGACGGTGCCGGGGATGCCTTCGAGGAATTCGAAGCCCGCGCGGCCGGCGCGCGCGGCGACGCCGCACAGCTCCTTGAGCCGGGTGCCGCCGCCGACGCGGAAACGGCCTTCGCCGAGGTCGGTCACGGCGCCCCATCGGGCGGCGTCGAGATGCAGGATCAGGCCGTCGTAACCTTCGTCGGGCACGAGCAGGTTGGAACCGCGGCCGAGCACGAACCAGCGGAGGTCGAGTTCGGCCGCCGCGCGCAGCAGCGTGACGAGGTCGTCGACGGAAGCCGGCTCGGCATACCAACGGGCCGCGCCGCCGAGCCCCAGCGTGGTGCGCCGGGCGAGCGGTTCGTTGGCGCGCAGGACGCACCCGGCGGAGAGACGGCCGGCGACGAGGTCGGGCAGGTCGGCCGTGAGCACGCCTTCGCCGCGGCGGCGGAGCACCTTTGCGTAGGCCTCGGCGTCGCGTTCGATGTCACCCGCGCCCACGAAAGCGACCACCATGTCGGCGCCCTCGGCGAGCGCGTCGAGCAAGGCGGGCAAGCCGCGGCGGTCATCGACGAGGCGGTGCGCGGAGCCGGCGACGATCGCGTCGGAGCCCCCGCCCTCGACGGCGGCCTCGCCGGCGGAGTAGACCGGCAGCACGAGCGCGTGGTCGGCCACGGCGAGCGCGTCGCGGAACTCGCGCGCATACTGGCGCGTGCGGGTGTGGCGGTGGGGCTGGAAGACGACGACCAGGCGGCCGGCGTGCGTCTCGCGCACCCACTGCAGGAGCGCGGCGATCTCGGTCGGATGGTGCGCGTAGTCGGCGAGCACGCGCAGGCCGGTGCGTTCGAAGAGGACGTCCTGACGGCGGCGGATCCCGCGCCAGCGCGCGAGCGGCTCGGCGACCAGGCCGCCGGTGATGAAGTGCGTGACCGCGAGCGCCAGCGAGGCGTTCGAACGGTTGAAGGTGCCCGCGACCGGGAGGTTGAACTGGCCCGCCCGGAAACGGCCGCCAAGCGCGACGACCGACGAGGCATGTCCGCCTTGGACGAGCCGGCAGGAGTAATCGCCCTCTTCCCCCACGCGGATGACGGGCACCTTGAGACCGGCGACGAGACGTTCGAGACGCTTGTTGCCGGCGGGGATCACGACCGCGGAGCGCGTGCGTTCGAAGAGCGCGCGGAAGACGGCCTCGAGCGCGGCTTCGTCGCGATAGTAGTCGGGGTGGTCCCAGTCGAGGTTGACCGCGACGGTGACGTCGGGCGAGAAGGCGCCGATCGTGCCGTCGCTCTCGTCGACCTCCGCGACGACCCACGGCGAAGCGGCGGAGGCGCGCGCGGGCGGGAACGTGGGATCGCGGAACAGGCCGCCGAGCACATAGCCGAAATCGGCGCCGGCGCTGGCCAGCGCGGCGACGAGCAGGCCGCAGGTGGTGGTCTTGCCGTGGCTGCCGCAGACGGCGACGAAGCGGCGGCCGGCGACCGCCTCGGCGAGGAGCTCGCCGCGGCGCAAGGTGCGCACGCCATGGCCTTCGGCGAGCGTGAGCGCGGGATGACCCGGCTTCACCGCGCTGGAGCGGCCGACCACGGTGGGCCGACGGCCCGCGGCCCACGGATCGCGCAGGAGCGGCACTTCGCCGTTCGCGAGCTGGAGCTCCATCGGACTGCCGGTCGCATCATCCCAGCCGGAGACCTCCCAGCCGTCGCCTTTCAGGTAGAGCGCGAGCGGGCCGACGCCCATGCCGCACGCCCCGAGCATCCAGGCGGAACCGCTCATGCGGCGGCGCCGGCCGCGAGGGCGACGGTCTCCGTGGCGAGGGCGTCCCAACGGTTGCCCGCGTCGGCCAGCGCGAGCGCGTCGCGCATGGCGGCCAGGGCCGCGTTGTCATGAAGGCGGTCGAAGACGACGCCGGCGAGGCGCGTGAGCTCCGCTTCCGGCAGGAGGACCGCGGCGCCGGCGCGTTCGCTTTCGCGGGCGTTCGCGGTCTGATGGTCGTCCGCCGCGGTCGGCAGCGGGATGAGCACCGCCGGCGTCCGGCAGGTGGCGAGCTCGGCGAGCGTGCCCGCGCCGGCGCGCGCGACGGCGAGGTCGGCGGCGGAATAGGCCGCGGCCATCTGGTGGCAGAACGGCAGGAACCTCACCACCGACTGCTCCGCACGGACCTCGTCCTCGCGGCCGCCGGGACCGGTGAGGCAGAGCACGTGCACGCCGCGGACGGCGAACTCCTCGAGGTTGTCCTCGACCCAGCGGTTGAGCCGGGCCGCGCCCTGGCTGCCGCCGACGACGAGCACGAGGCGGCCCGCGGGCGGCAGGCCGAGCGCGCGGCGCGCGGCGTCGCGGGCTTCGGGCCGGATCTCCGCGCGGACGGGATAGCCGGAATCATGCTGGCGCGCGGGGGCGACGCCCGGCAGGCGGACGCCGGCGGGCAGGTGGACCGACGTGGCGAAGCGCGCGATGAGGCGCACGGCCTTGCCGGGACGGCGGTTCGCCTCGTGCACGAGCACGGGCACGCCGGCGAGGCGGCAGGCGAGCGCCGGCGCGAGGCTCATGAAGCCGCCGAAGCAGACCAGCACCGACGGACGGAACGCGCGCAGCAGGCGCCACGAAGACCAGAGCGCGCCGAGGAGCGCGGGGAAGAACAGCAGCCGGCCGACGAGACCCGGACCGAAGCCGCGGCCCTTGCCCGGCACGAAGCTCAGGCGCGGATAGTGCGCGGTCATGCGCGCGTCGACGGCCTTGCGGCTGACGATCAGCCGGCATTCGTGGCCTTCCTCGGCGAGCCGCTGGGCGAGGGCGATGCCGGGCGCGAGATGGCCGCCGGTCCCGCCGCAGGCGAGCAGCACGCGGCTCATGCGCGCGCCTCCTTCGGCACGAACGCCGGCTGGGCCGAGGCGCGGACGCAGTTGAGGACGAGGCCCACCATGCACGCCATGATGACGAGGTTCGTGCCGCCGTAGCTGATGAACGGCAGCGAGATGCCCTTGGTCGGCAGCAGGCCGGTCACGACGCCCATGTTGATGAGCGCCTGGAAGACGAGGAAGAGCGTGGCGCCGAGGCAGACGTTGAAGCGGTAGAGGTCGGCCGTGTGGCGCATCGCGCGGTAGGCGCACCAGAAGATGCCGAGGTAGGCCAGCGCGACGATCGTCGTGGCGACGAGGCCGTATTCCTCCCCGATGACGGAGAAGACGAAGTCGGTGTGCGCCTCCGGCAGGTAGGCGCGGCCCTGCAGGCCGTTCGCGGCGCCCTTCCCCGTCAGGCCGCCGACGCCGAAGGCCACCATGCCTTCGAAGAGCTGATAGGCCTCGTCGCCGCGCTTCTCCCACGGCTCGAGGAAGGAGGTGAAGCGGCGCAGGCGGTTGGGCCAGTTGAGGATGAGGACCGTGAACCCGCCGAGCCCGAGCAGGAACGAAGGGATGACGTAGGCCCAGCGGACGCCGGAGACGAGCATCATGGTGCCGCCGACGGCGCAGCACAGGAGGATCGTGCCGAGGTCGGGACCGAGCGCGATGAAGCCCGCGATCAGCAGCAGGACGCCGACGGGCTTGGCGAAGCCTTCGCGGAAATCGACCCAGCCGCGGTCCGTGAAGATGTACGGCGGGCGATCCCGCAGGCGGTAGAGCGGGAACTTGTTGGGCAACGTGTGCCGCTGCATGCGCGCCAGGAGGTCGGACAGCACGATGACGAGGGCGAGCTTGCCGAGGTCGGACGCCTGCAGGCGGAAGAAGCCGAAGTCGATCCAGCGCCAGGAGCCGTTGACCGAGACGCCGATGCCGGGCACGCGCGCGAGGAGCATCAGGCCGCACGCGCCCCACAGGATGCGCTCGCGCCAGGCGCGCGCCTTGTCGAGGTCGAGCCGGTAGAAGGCGAAGCCGGCGACGAACGCGATCGGCACGTAGGCCAGCTGCCGGTAGAAGGCGGCGGTGCGGTTGCTCGCCGAAAGCGAGATGCCCGCGCTGTACTGCACCATCAGGCCGAACAACGCCAGGGCCAAGGCGAGCACGAAGATGCCGAGGGCGTACCCACCCAGGGCGCCCGGCTCCTCCTGCTTCACCTTGATGACCATGGCGTGTCGCGGCGCAGGGGCTTACTTCTTGTCCGGCGCGGCGACCGGGGCGGGCGCGCTGCCGGTGAGCGGGAGGAGCTTGAGCGGCTCGAAGGTCGGCGCCGGCGCGGGCGCGGCCTTGGGCGCGGCGGGCTTCGGGGCGGCGGACGCGCCGGCCGCCGGGATCGTCAGGACCTGACCTTCCTTGAGCAAGGCGTTCAGCGGCAGGCCGTTGGCCTTGGCGAGCGCGGCGATGGTGGTGTTCTCGTTGCGGGAGATGCTGTAAAGCGTCTCGCCCTTGAGGACGGTGCGCTTGCCGCCGGGACCGACGGGGCCGCGCGCGGCGAGCTTGGTCGGGGCCGGGGTCGGCAGGCGGTCGGCGACGGACACGGCGGACGGAGCCGGGACCGGGACGACGGCCGACGGGGCCGCCGCGACGGGTCGCACGCCGCCGGAGAACGCGACGGTGTCGCCGGGCTGCTCGAAGCCGCTGGTGCTGCGGCAGCCGTTGACGCCGACGAGGACGGCGATGACGCAGAGGTGCACGAGCACGACGGCGGTGACGGTGATGATGGGACGCATGGTGGTATGGTGGGTTCGGGTGGGTGGGTTTGGTTTGGGAAAAATCAGGAACGCTGGGCGAGGGCCGTGGCCGCGCGTTCGAAGACGAGCCCGCGCTCGGCGTAGCCGCGGAACTGGTCGAAGCTCGAGAAGCCCGGGCTGAGGAGGATCACGGCGGGGCCGTGGGCGTCCTTGGCGGCGCCGACGACGGCGTCCTGCAGCGACGGATAGCAGCGGGCGTTCTTGCCGAGGCCGTCGAAGTGGCGCTTCAGCTCCTCGGCGGTCTCGCCGATCAGGCAGGCGGACTCGACGAGCGGGGCGATCCGGCGGACGAAGGCGCCGAGGTCCCCGCCCTTCCACTTGCCGCCGCCGATCCATCGGACCGGCACGGCGAACTGGGAGAGCGCGGCCTCGACCGCGTGGAAATTGGTGCCCTTGGAGTCGTTCCAGAACTCGACGCCCTTGGCTTCGGCGACCCGGCGCAGCCGGTGGGGCGGCAGGCGGAAGAGACGGGCCGCCTCCTCGAGCTGGCGGAACGGCAGGCCGCGGGCCTGCCAGTACTTCACGATGAGGGACCAGTTCTCGCGCTGCGGCCAGCTGTCGAACACCGAACCCATGGGCACGGCGTCGGCGACCTCGGCGCGCGTGGCGACGAGGACGTCGTCCGGCAGCTCGATGCCGAAGGCGCGCGCGGCGGCGACGACCGATTCGCCGACGACGAGGATGCCGCCCGGCATCATGCGCTCGAGCAGCCGGAACTTGGCGCGGAAATAGGTCTCGAGCTCGCCGTGACGGTCGAGATGGTCCTCGTCGAAGTTCGTCCAGAGCACCGCTTCGGGGCTGAAATGACGCAGGTCCTCGGCCTGGAAGGAGCTCACCTCGACGACCGCGAGGAAGGACCCGTTGGAGACGGTGCGGTGCAGCGACGTGAGCGGCAGGCCGACGTTGCCGCAGGCGATGGCGTCGAGACCGGCGCGCTTGAACGCGAAGGAGAGGAACTCGGTGACGGTGGTCTTGCCGTTGGTGCCGGTCACCGCCACCGCCGGACCGGTCCAGAGCAGCGCGCCGAAATCGAGCTCGGTGAGGCAGTGCAGGCCCGCGCGGCGGGCGGCGAGCAGCCACGGATGCGTCTGCGCGAAGCCGGGGCTGTAGACGAGCAGGTCGTGACGGGCGGCCTCCTCGGCGCCGAACACGCGGTTCTCCCCGCGCTCGTCGTAGATGACGGACGCGAACCCGCCCGCGGCGAGCGAGTCGGCGACGGAACGTCCGCTCACGCCCTCGCCGAAGACGGCGGCGGGCCGGGTGAGCCGGCGGCGGAGGGAGTCGGGGAATTCGCTCATCGCAGCTTGAGGGAGAGCAGCCCGAGCAGGCCGCAGAGGAGCGAGAGGATCCAGAAGCGCGCCACGACCTTCGTCGCAGGCCAGCCCTTCTTCTGGAAGTGATGGTGGATGGGCGTCATCAGGAACAGCCGCTTGCCGCCCGTGCGTTTGAAATAGGCGACCTGCAGGATGACCGAGACGGCCTCGACGACGAACACGCCGCCGACGATGGCGAGCAGGAAGGGCTGGCGCATGAGGCAGGCGACCACGCCGAGCGCGCCGCCGAGGCCGAGCGCGCCGACGTCGCCCATGTAGATCTCCGCCGGCGCCGCGTTGTGCCAGAGGAAGACGAGGCCGCCGCCGAAGAGGGCCGCGCAGAAGACGGCCAGCTCCCCGGCGCCCGCGACATGGCGGATGCGCAGGTAGGAGGCGAACTCCGCGTGTCCCGCGAGATAGGCGACCACGCCGAGGATCGCGGTCGTGATGAGCACGCAGCCGATGGCGAGGCCGTCGAGGCCGTCGGTGAGGTTCACGGCGTTCGAGCAGCCCACGCAGACGAGGACGAAGAACACGCCCGCGACGGCCAGGCAGGCGGCGAGGGGCCAGCCCAGCGAACCAGCCGACCAGAGCGGCTCCTTGAGGACGGGCAGCCAGATCTCGGCGAGTCCCTCGCGATAGGCGGGGTCGAGCAGCACGAGGCCGAAGGCGGTGAGCGCCACGAAGCCCTGGCCGGCCAGTTTGAGGCGCGCGGAGATGCCGTCGGAACTGCCGTGACGGACCTTGAGCCAGTCGTCGTAGAGGCCGACGAGGCCCATGCCGACGAGGCACCAGAGCGAGGCGTAGACGAGCACGCCGGGCCGGGCGAAGAGCAGCACGGCCGGGATCGCCGCGGCGGCGATGATCAGCCCGCCCATCGTCGGGACCTTGCCGCCTTCCTTGGCGAGGTCGCCCATCAGCCGGGCCGAACGCTCGGGCTGGCGCAGGCGCGCGAGCACGCCGATGAAGCGGCCGGAGAAGAGCATGCCCAGCAGGAGGGCCGTGACGCCGGCGAGGATCGCGCGGACGGTGATGTAGTCGAAGAGGCGGAAAGGCCCCCAGGCGTGGACGAGTTCGCTGAGACGGTAAAGCATCCTAGTGGAAGGAGAGCGCGGAGCGCAGGGACGGCGGGAGGCAGCGTTCGAGCGCGAACGAGCGGCTGCCCTTGAGGAAGACGTGGCCGCGATGGGCGGCGACGCGGGCGGCGGCCTCCTCGATCGTGGCCGCGACGAAGGTACCCGCCTCCGGGTGCGCGACTCCCTGCAGGAACGCCGCCGCCTCGCCGCCGAAGACGACCACGAGGTCGCCGGAGCGGAGAGGCAGCTGCGCGCCGCAGTCGCGGTGGAGTCGCGCGGAGGTGGGGCCGAGCTCGGCCATGCCGCCGAGCACGAAAAGACGGGGTTCCGACGAGGACCGGCTGCGGGCGTCGAACGCGCGGACGGCGTCGAGCAACGAGGCCGGGCTGGAGTTGTAGCAGTCGACCGTGAAGGTGCGCGGGCCGTCGACGTGCACGCTGCCGCGGCCGGCGGGCGGGGCCCAGGCCGCGAGCGCGGCGACCAGTTCCTGCGCGGAGCGGCCGGCGAGGCGGGCGGCGACGACGGCGAGGGCGGCATTGCGCGCGAGGCCGTCGGAAAGCGGGCCGAGCGGGAAGGTCTCGCCGTCGAGGACCAGCGTGCGGCCGCCGTCGGCGGCGACGCCGAAGGAGGCGCGGACGAGACGGGCGGGCGCGGCCGCCGGCAGAGGCTCGTCGCCGAAGGCCACCGCGACGCAACGGCCGGCGTCGGCGGCGAAGTCAGGCCAGGCGAGCAAGGCGGCGGGCAGCACGGCCCGGCCGCCGGGCGCGAGCGCGCCGACGAGCGAGGCCTTCTCGCGGGCGATGCCGGCGAGCGAACCGACGCCTTCGAGATGGACGGGAGCGACGGCCGTGACGACCGCGAGGTCCGGACGCAGCACCTCGGCCGAGACGGCGAGTTCGCCGGGCAGGCTCATCCCCGCCTCGATCACCGCGTAACGGTGGCGGGCCGGGTCGGCGCGCAGCAGCATGAGCGGCACGCCGATGGTGTTGTTGAGGTTGGCCTCGGTCGCGAAGGCGTCGGCGCCGAGCAGGGCGGCGAGCAGCTCCTTCGTCGAAGTCTTGCCGACGCTGCCGGTGATGCCGATGACGACGCCGGGGAAGGCCGCGCGGGCGCGGGCCGCGATCCGGCGGAGCGCGACGAGCGGATCGGCGACCACGAGCTGCGGCAGCGGGTCGTCGACGGGGCGGCCGACGAGGGCGCCGGCGGCGCCCTGCGCGCGGGCGGCGCCGACGAAATCATGGCCGTCGCGGCGCTCGGTGCGCACGGCGACGAAGGCCTCGCCGGCGCGCAAGGCGCGCGTGTCGATGCCGAAGCCCGTGACGGACGCGGCGGGCGCGGCGGTCCAGCGCCCGTCGGTCCAGGCGGCGAGGTCGGCGGCGGCGTAGGCGGGGCTCATGCGGAGACGCCCCTCCGGAGCTCGAGGATCTCGCGGACGACCTGACGGTCGTCGAACGGCACCACGGTGTCGGCGAATTCCTGGGTCGTCTCGTGGCCCTTGCCCGCGATCACGACGCAGTCGCCGGCCTTGGCCGCGGCCAGCGCGCGGCCGATGGCGTCGCGCCGGTCGGCGACGAATTCGACGGACGGGAGCGGACCGAGGCCCTCGCGCATGTCGGCGAAGATGCGCTCGACCGGCTCCTTGCGCGGGTTGTCGGCGGTCGCCCAGGCGAGGTGCGCGAGGTCGGCGACGGCCTTGGTCATCGCGGGGCGCTTGCCGCGGTCGCGGTCGCCGCCGCAGCCGAAGACGCAGAGCACGCGTCCCGGGGTGATGTCGCGGAGCATGCGCAGCGCGTTGCGGAGGGCGTCGTCGGTGTGCGCGTAGTCGACGAAGACCGGGTACGGCTGGCCGGCCTCGACGCGTTCCATGCGGCCCGGGACGCCGGGGAAGGCGGCGAGCGCCGGCGCGAGGGCGAGGGGATCGCGGCCGAGCGCGGCGGCCATCGCGAGGGCGCAGAGGACGTTGGAGACGTTGTAGTCGCCCGGCAGGGCCGACTTGAAGACGGCGGAGCGGCCGGCGTGGCGGACGGTGAAGATCGCGCCGCCGGTGTCGAGGGCGAGGTCCGTCGCGCGGACGTCGGCGTCGGCCGAGAGCCCGAAGGTGAGCACGGCGCCGCGGCGGCGGCAGGCCTCGGCGAGCACGCGGCCGGCCGGGTCGTCTACGTTGATCACGCTGACGTCGGGCACCGGGCCGTTGCGGCCGTCGAAGAGGGCGGTCTTCGCGTCGAGGTAGGTCGCGAGGTCGCCGTGGTAGTCGATATGGTCGCGCGTGAGGTTCGTGAAGGCCGCGACGTGGAAGCGGAAGCCGTGGACGCGCTCCTGATGGAGCGCGTGGGAGCTGACCTCGAGGCAGGCGCCCGCGCAGCCCGCGTCGGCCATCTGTCGGAAGAAGGCGGCTAGGTCGGCCGAATCCGGCGTCGTCTTATAGGAGGGGATCGAACGGCGGCCGAGGTGGTAGCGGACCGTGCCGACGAGGCCCCACTGCGAACCGTCGGCCTGGAGGAGATGCCGCAGCAGCGTCGAGATCGTGGTCTTGCCGTTGGTGCCCGTCACGCCGACGAGGCGGAGCGACTCCTCGGGGTGGCCGTAGAAACGGCGGGCGACCTCGGCGAGCATGCGGCGCGGGTCGGCGACCTGGGCGGCGGCGACGGCGGGCAGGCCCGAGACCGGTTCGCCGGAGACGATCGCGGCGGCGCCGCGGGCGATGACGTCGTCGAGGAAGGCGTGGCCGTTGGCGCGGAGGCCCGGCAGGGCGAAGAAGAGCGCGCCCGGGATCACGCGGCGGCTGTCCGTCACGATCGTGGTCACGCGCACCGAACCGTCGCCGGCGCGGCCGAGGACGGGCAGGCCCTGGAGCAAGGCGTTGAAGGTCGGGCGTTCCGTCGAGGCGGGCATCATCGCGGGCGGAGGCGTCATCGGCCGAGGTCGGCCACGGGGCCTCGCGGAAGGGTGGAGACGGGCGGGAGGTCGAGCCAGCGGATGCACTTCTCGGCGACCTCGCGGAAGACCGGGGCGGACACCTTGCCGCCGTAGCCGACGCCTTCGCCGTGCGGTTCGTCGATGATCACCGTGATGGCGAGCTTCGGGTCGCCGACGGGGAAGAAGCCGGCGAACGAGGCGACGTGATGGGCGGAGGAGTAGCGGCCGTTGACGATCTTCTGGGTGGTGCCCGTCTTGCCCGCGACCTCGTAGCCCGGGATGTCGGCGACCGGGGCGGTGCCGCCCTTGCCGCAGACGGCGCGGAGCAGCGCGGCCATCTGCGAAGCGGTGGCGGGCGTGATGGCGCGGCCGCGCGAACGCGGGGCGTAGTCGAGGATGGTCGCCTTCGTCTTCGGGTCCTCGACGCGGAGCACGAGCTGGGGCTGCATGAGCAGGCCGTCGGCGGCGACGACCGACATCGCGAGGTGCATCTGCATCGCGGTCACGCTGACCGAGTGGCCCATCGGGACGCGGGAGATGGTGAGGCCGTCCCAGCGCTTGGGCGGGATGAGCAGGCCGGGCACCTCGGCGCCGGTGATCAGGCCCGTCGGCGCGCCGAAGCCGAAGGACTTGATGAGGGCGAAGAAGCGGTCCTCGCCGAAGCGTTCGGCGTACTGCATGCCGACCTGGACGGTGCCGCGGTTGGAGGACTCGCGCACGATCTGGCGGATGTCGGCCGAGCCGATGGCGTGCGAGTCGGCCGGGAGCGAGACCATGCGCCCGCGGT
The DNA here is from genome assembly GCA_030834165.1 of Verrucomicrobiota bacterium. Lineage (GTDB taxonomy): Bacteria > Verrucomicrobiota > Verrucomicrobiia > Opitutales > UBA953 > UBA953. The sequence continues at coordinate 28,396 of JAURFU010000010.1, read as the reverse complement.
AGGGCACGCTCGCGACGCCGCAGTCGAAGACCGAGTTCGGCGTGACGAGGCGCTCCTCGAGGGCGCCGGCCACGGAGACGATCTTGAAGACCGACCCGGGCTCGTAGACGTCGGACACCGCTCGGTTGCGCTGGCTGTCCATCGGCGCGGCCTTAGGGTCGAAGAAGCGGTTGAGGTCGAAGGTCGGCCAGTTCGCGAGGCCGAGGATCCGGCCGGTCCGAGGCTCGCTGACGATGATGACCGCGCCCTTCGGGTCATACCGGGCGGCGACCGCGGCGAGCGCCTCCTCGCAGCTCTTCTGCACGAGGCTGTTGATCGTGAGGACGACCGTGCTGCCGTCGACCGGGGCGACTTCGCGGAGACGGATGCTGGCGAGCTCGCGGTGGCGCCCGTCGCGTTCGGATTCGATCCAACCTTTCTGGCCTTCGAGGAGCGGGTTCATCACGCTCTCGATGCCGGCGGCGGGGACGCCCTCCTTGTTGACGTAGCCGATCACATGCGCGCCGAGCTGGCCCTTGGGGTAGCTGCGGCGGTACTTGAGCTCGGAGCGGAGCGCCTTGATGCCGAGGGCCTTGACCCGCTTGACGACGTCCTCGCCGGCCTCGCGCGTGAGCACGGCCCAGCGGATCACGTGCTCCTCGCCGGCCGCGTCGACGCGCACGGTGGTGTCGAAGGCCTGGCGGACCTTGGCGGCGGACAGGCCGAGCACGACGGCGACCTCGCCCGCGCGTTCCCGGTCGGCCTTGGTGAGCACGTCGGGGTCCACGCCGATGTCCCACACGTCCTCCGACACGGCGAGCAGGTTGTCCTGCGCGTCGCGGATCTCGCCGCGCCGGCACGGTTTCTCCTGGAGCACGCGGCGCGCCTGCAGCGCTTCCGCGCGCAGACGAGGGGCGTCGACCCAATGCAACCAGACCAGCCGCGCGACCACGGCCAGGAAGCAGGAGGGGACGACCCAGGCCAGCAAACGGAAGCGCGTTCGCCTGGCGTGGGGCAGGCTCATCGCGCGGCGGGTCCTCCCTGCCCTCCCGAACCGAGGAAGGCGATTTCGCGGGCCGTCATCCGGGGACTCGCGGAGAAGAGGGGGACCGGGGACACGGCCGAAGGAGTGAAGCGGATCCAGACCACCTGCTCGGGCACCGGGGGCTTGAGGGCGTCGCCGATGCGCTGCTGCAGCTGGAGGGTGTCGACGGCCTGGTCGCGGTGGCGGCGGGCCGCGTCGAGCTCCTTCTTGGAAAGGGCGATGTCCCGTTCGAGCCGCTGGATGCGGCCGCCGATGGTGTCGGCTTCGACGCGCAGGCGCATGATGTTGATGGTCCCCATCGCGAAGGCGGCGACGGCGGCCAGCAGCCAGGTCCAGGCGAGGAAACGCGGGCTCATGGGGCGAGGCGGCGGACGGCGCGGAGGCGCGCCGACCGGCTGCGGGGGTTGCGAAGCTGTTCGGCTTCGGAAGGCTGGACGGCCTTACGGGTGAGGAGGTCGGCCTGCTTGACGCGGTCGTCCTGGTTGCGGGCGTCGTCCCGGTCCACCGGGCGGCCGGCGACCTCGTTCATGTAACGCTTCACCATCCGGTCCTCGAGGGAGTGGAAGGAGATGACGGCGAGCACGCCGCCGGCGTTGAGCTTGCCGAAGGCGAGCGGCAGGGCGGCGGCCAGGGCGCCGAGCTCGTCGTTGACCGCGATGCGGACGCCTTGGAAGGTGCGGGTGGCCGGGTGCGGACCGCGGGGACCGGGCGCGGGCGGCGCGGCTTCGGCGACGAGCTCGGCGAAGCTGGCCGTCCGGGCGAGGCGGCCGGTGCCGCGGGCGGCGACGATCGCGTTGACGACGCGGAACCAGCGGGGCTCCTCGCCGTAGTCGCGGACGGCGCGTTCGAGCTCCGCGCGTTCGCCGCGCTCGAGGAACTCGGCGGCGCTGCGGCCGGCCCGCGTGTCCATGCGCATGTCGTTCGGCGCGTCGTGGCGGAAGGAGAAACCGCGTTCCGGGACATCCAACTGGTATGAGGACACCCCAATGTCCATCAGAACACCGTCGAATCGCCCCGGAACGCGGTCAAGGTGGCGGAAATTCTCGGAATGGAAACGCAGCCGGCCGGCGTGCGCGGCGAGCAGCGCCGCGGAGCGGACGCCGGCGTCGGGGTCGCGGTCCATCGCGTCGACCGTGCACCCCGGCGCGCGCGCGAGGATCGCCGCCGTGTGGCCGCCGCCGCCGAAGGTGCAGTCCAGGTAGGCGCGCCCGTCCTGCGGAGCGAGGAGCGTCAGGCACTCCTCGAGCAGGACTGGGACGTGGCTGGTCATGCGGCGGGCTGTGAATAAGGTGTGAGCAGTGTAAGTAACTTCCGGATACGCATCACAGGCCGAGCTCGCGGAGGGCGCGGAGGATGGTGAGCGCGGACTCGGAGTCGCGGTCGGCCTTGGGCGGCGTCGGCGAGACGAGCTGGAAGGTGGTGAAGCCGCCGCGGAAGATCACCTCGCGCTCGAGCTTCGCCTCGTTGACGATGTGCTCGTTGAGCGTGATGCGGCCGGCCTTGTCGCAGGTGACCTGGATGCTGTTCGTCGCGAGCAGCGTGATCGCGTCCATCTTCACGGGGTCGCTCACCGTCACCTGCTGCGAGGCGAGCCGGATGCGTTCGGTCATCGACGGAGGGAACACGACGATGGAACCGAGCGCCGGATGGAAGACCGCGAGGAAGGTCGCTTCCTCGTCGAAACGCCAGGCCGCCGGGATGGTGACACGGTTCTTCTCATCCATCTTTCCTTTATGGATGCCGGTGAAGAGACCGTTGTTGGCGCCAATGGACATTGCGTATGGGGAGATGCCCCCAGATGACCCACTTTTCCCCACAGTCCCCCACGGGTCAAGGTTTTAGCCCCCCATCCGCCCAATTTCTTGTTCACAGCGCGGCCAGGCCGAATAAATGAAGGATATCAGTTATTATTTAATGTAACTATCTAACCTTCAGTTGTTTAAGTTATTTAATGGCCTCGCCCGGGCATTCCGGCCTCCGCCCTACCCCCCTTCCCGTCCGCCCAGGGCGATCCTTGCGCGTCCCGGCCGACCCGGTCTTGTTATGAGATTATGCTTACAAAACCGGCCGCCGCACGGCCGCGGAGCGAGGGCGAAACTGTTTGCCAATGGCCGCCGGCTGTGCTTTCTCTCCTGCCACACGACCACGTCCTTTGCCCATGAAAACCGCCCTCGCCCTCCTCGCCGCCCTCATCCTCGCCGGATGCTCCACCCAGATCGGCGTGGATAACTCCCAGAACCGCGAAGCTTCCTTCTCCAACGTCACCGGCGTGCTGACCACCCGCTACACTTCCGACACCGAGGCCGTCTTCAACGCCGTCAAGCGCACCATCGACGCCATGCCCGGCACCCTCCGCACCGGCGAGACCGATGACCGCGGCGCCAACAAGGAGCTGAACAGCGTCGTCGTCTACGCCCGCACCATCGGCGACCTGGAGATCAAGATCACCATCGAGAAGGCCGAAGACGAAATCACCAAGGCCGTCTTCACCCAGGTCCGCGTCAAGTACGGCGCCTTCGGCAACCTGCCGGAGTCCCAGCAGCTGGTCTCCAAGATCACCTCCAACCTGCGCTGAGCGCCGGGGCGGAACCGCCAAACGGACGCCGCCCAGCCACCCGGCTCGGCGGCGTTCATTTTTTAACCCTTCTCCACACATGGGCAACATCCACGGACACAGCTTCCGCATCACCACCTTCGGCGAAAGCCACGGCCCCGCCCTCGGCGTCGTCATCGACGGCTGCCCGCCCCGCGTGCCCTTCGACGCCGCGTTCCTGCGCAGCGAGCTCGACCGCCGCCGCCCGGGCCAGAGCGCGCTGACGACGCAGCGCAAGGAAGCCGACGCGCCGGAAGTGCTCTCCGGCGTCTCGCCCGACGGCCTCACCCTCGGCTCGCCCATCGCCATCGTCATCCGCAACGGCGACCAGCGCCCGCAGGCCTACGCCGAGATGAAGGCCGCCTACCGCCCTTCGCACGCCGACTACACCTACGACGCCAAGTACGGCATCCGCGCCGTCGAAGGCGGCGGCCGTTCCTCCGCCCGCGAGACCGCCGCGCGCGTCGCCGCCGGCGCCGTCGCCAAGACCGTGCTCAAGCACGCCTGCGGCGCCCGCATCATCGCCTGGGTCGAGAGCGTCGGCGACGTCCGCATGCCCGCCGCCGCCAAGGCGCCCACGCTGAAGCAGGTCGAAGCCACGCCCACGCGCTGCCCCCACCCCGCCACCGCCGCGAAGATCGACGCGCTCATCCGCGCCGCCCGCGCCGACGGCGATTCCGTCGGCGGCGTGATCTGCTGCGTCATCGAGAACCTCCCCGCCGGCCTCGGCTCGCCGGTCTTCGACCGTTTCGAAGCCGACCTCGCGAAGGCCATGCTCTCGCTGCCCGCCACCAAGGGCTTCGAGATCGGCAGCGGCTTCGCCGGCACCGTCCTGCGCGGCAGCGCGCACAACGACGTGTTCGTCCGCAAGGGCGGCCGGATCCGCACCGCGACCAACCGCTCCGGCGGCACGCAGGGCGGCATCACCAACGGCGAGGACGTCGTCTTCCGCATCGCCTTCAAGCCCACCGCGACCGTGCTCAAGCCGCAGCGGACCGTCAGGCCCGACGGCCGCGCCACCGAGCTCAACGCAAAAGGCCGCCACGACCCGTGCGTCCTGCCGCGCGCCGTGCCCATCGTCGAAGCCATGGCGGCCCTGGTCGCCGTCGATCACTGGATCCGCGACCGCGGACAGAACGCTCCCTTCGGCCGCTGCGGCCGCAAGGCATGACGCCCCTCGTCATCATCCTCGGCCCCGCGGGCGCCGGCCGCGCCGACGTGACCGCGGAGCTCGCGGCCCACGCCTGGCCCGAAGGCCGCAAGGTGCGCGTCCTGCGCGAGGTCCGCGAAGGCGGCGTCGCTCCCGACGCCTGGGAGTTCAAGGACGGCCAGGCCCTCGTGCCCGCGCCCGGCGACGAAGACGCCGCGATCCTCGTGACGCACGGCGCCCTCCACGTCATCGACCAGATGGAGGCGCTGCACCGCGCGCTCCGGCCGATGCAGCCCGACGCCGTCTGGAGCGTCGCCCGCATCCTCACGGTCGTCGACTGCCCGCTCGCGATGAAGCATAAGGCCGTGGAGGAATGGTACCGCCCGTGCGTGCACTTCTCCGACGCGGTCATCATCAACCGCCGCTGGGAGGTCCCCGGCCAGTGGGTCAGCAAGTTCCTCGAGCCTTACGAGAAGGAGTTCTATCCCTGCCTGTTCTTCAACCTGACGAAGGTCGGCGCCATCGGCAACCCGCCCGCGGTCATCGACGGCGAGCCGCTGCGCCTGACGCACATCTTCGACGACATCGACGCGGTCGACGAGATGGAGTTCGACGAGGACGACCTGCCCGACGAGCCGTTCGACCTGGTCCGCCAGGTCGACAGATATTTCGCGCGCGACGAACTCGGCCGCCGCAACCTCGTCGTGCCGGAGATCGGCGACATCCTCCGCCAGGAGGGCCGCTGCTGAAGCTCGCCATGCGGCCGCTGATCGCCACCTACGCCTGGCTGCTGGCCCGCCTCCCCGAGGCGTTCGCCCGGGCGAACGCGGCGTTCTTCGGCGAGGTCCTCTGGGCGATCCGCGGCAAGGTGATCCGCCGCAACCTCGCGCGGGCCTTCCCCGGCCGCGACGCCGCCTGGGTCCGTCGCATCGGCCGCACGTCCTGCCGGCGCACGGCGGAGATGGCGCTCTTCTCGATCGTCTCCCCGATGCTCGCCGAGGCCGAGCTCCGCGACCGCATCGAGGTGGACTGGAGCGTGACGAGCCCCGAGCACGGCCTGCCGCCCAAGGGCGCAGGCGCGGTGCTCTTCGTGCCCCACTTCGCGCTGATGGAGATGATGACCGTCACGACGCTGATCCGCCCCGAGCTCGCGAAACGCGAATGGGTCGTGATCTACCGTCCGCTCGACCAGCCGGCCGCCGAGCGCTGGGTCCGCGAGAGCCGCGAACGCTTCGGGATGAAGCTCGTCTCGCGCCGCGAAGGCTTCGGCCGCCTGATGCAGGCGGTGCGCCACGGCCATGTCGCCGCGGTGCTCTTCGATCAGACGACCCAGACGGGCTCGCTCTGGCGCTTCCTCGGCCAGCCGTGCGCGGTCACCGAACTGCCCGGCATCATCGCCCAGCGCTTCAATTGCGCCGCGCGCGTCTACTGGGCCGAACGGACCGGCTTCTGGCGCTGCCGCCTCCGCATGGAGGCCTTGCAGGCCGCCGACTCCATCGGGCTCACGATCGAATCCAACGCGTGGCTCGAACGCCAGCTGCGCTCCGGCGACGACGTCTGCGCGAACTGGCTCTGGGCCCATGACCGGTGGAAGCACGGCGACGCCCCCTTCCGCCCCCTGCAAGGCTGAGCCTTACTGCTTCGCCGCGGGAGCTTCGCCTTCCGGCGGCTTGCGGCGCTTGGGGGCGCCGGGCTGGCCGTCCTTGGGCTCGCCGCCCTTGGCCCGCTCCTTGGCGATCTCGGGTCCGTACTTCTCGGCGAGGCGGCGGACGAATTCCATGCGCTGCTCGGGCGTGAGCGCCTGGATGCGCGCGCGTTCGGCCTTGGCTTCGTCGGAACTGAGGCGCTTGAAATGGTGCTCGAGCACGCGGGAACCGAAACCGCCGCGTTCGCGCATCTCCTTCATGAGCTTGTGACGCTCCTCGGGCGCGGCGGATTCGTAGCGGACGAGGCTGGCCGCGAATTCGCGGCGCGACTCCGGCGACATGCGCTCGATCTTCTCGATCGCCGCGCGCATGCGCTGGAGGCGCTCCGGCGGGAGCTCGAGGATCTTGCGGATGGTCTGGATCTCCTCGACGGTCGGGTCGCCTTCCGGCGGACGCGAGGCGGGCTGCTGGGCGGAGACCGAGGTCGCGCCGAGGAGGAGCAGGCAGCTGAGGAGGGCGCGGACCATGGTCAGGAGCCGGCGGCGACGAAGGTTTCCACGACGGCGGGACGGTCCGCCACCGGGGCGAGCAAGGAGAGCTCGTCGGCGGCGCCGAAGAGGTCGGCGAGCTGCGCGGATTCGTCGCGGGCGACGAGCGCGAAGGTCTGGCGGTTGAGGGCTTCTTCGGAGGCGCCGGACAACGTGAGCAGGGCGACGAACACGGCCGCCGTCGCGGCGAGCGCCGAGCCGAAGCGGAGGACGTTCCGGCGACGGCGATCGGCCCGGATGGCGACCAAGACGCGGTCGGCGAAGCCGGGGACGGACACGGCGCGACCGCGACGGAGCGTCGCGGCGAGCTTCTGGTCGAAAGGCGTCTGTTCCGGGTTATCCATGGCTGGGTACGCCGATATAACACCGGGCGGGGCGGGAAGTTGCAGGGTTCATTCTTGGGCGTAGAAATCCTTGAGGAGCTCGCGCAGGCGGGCCCGGGCGCGGTGGATCCAGGTCTTCACGGACGAGACGGGCGCCTCCATGATCACGGCGATGTCCTCGTAAGGGAGCTCCTGCTGGACGACCAGCAGGATGGCCGTCCGTTGCTCGGGCGGCAGCTGGAGGATGGCCCGCTGGAAGGCTTCGTCCAGCTCGGCGACCCGCCGGGCCGAGCCTTGCGAAGCGTCGCCGGGCTCCGCCGCGAATTCCAGCGCGGTGGTGGGCTTGCGGCTGCGGCGACGCCATTCGTTCAGGACGAGGTTCCGGGCGATATGGATCAGGTAGGTGCTGAGCTTCGCCTCGGGGCGCCAGCGGGCGGACGCGCGGTGCAGCCGGATGAAGACCTCCATCGCCAGCTCTTCGGCCGTGGCCTGCGAACCCACCTCGCCCCGGAGGTAGCCGACCAGCCTCGCATGATGACGGTGCACGAGCAGGCGAAGGGCGTCGTCGTCGCCGTCCGCGACGAGGGCCATCAGGCGCTTGTCGTCTTCGTCGTCGGGGAGCATCGGCTCTGCCTGGGACATCTGGATGGAACTCCGGTAAGCGGCGGGAGTTACGCGTCGCGAGGACGCAGGGCGAACGTGCGCAGCGTACGGAGCAGGAACTGCTCGAAGGCGGCGAGGACCTGATAGTTCAGCTCCATGCGGCGGCGGGCGTCCTCGAGATACCCGACGGCCTCCGCGACCTGGCCGGCGCAGCCGGGCTGGGCACGGCCGACGAGCCGGAGCTTCTCCTCGACCGAGACGAGCATGCGGGCGCGGACCCCGCGGCGGACGGACTCCTCGTAGGCGGCCTCGGCGTCGTCCTCGTCCTCGTCGGTCGGCGGCGGGGGCGGCGCGGCCTCGAGGGCCTCGTCGACGAAGAGTTCGAGCAGCACCTCGAAACGGGCGCAGAGGGCGTACAGCGGGATGAAGACCTCGGAGACGCGCGCCTGCGGGGAGGCGGGACCCTTCGCCATGCGCGTGAGCAGTCGCTCCATCTCGCGCAGCCAGTCCTGCCAGGAGGGGTCGGCGATCGCCGGAGCCTCCCCGCCCACGTGGAAGCGCAGGCAGCGGCTCAGGATCGTCGGCAGGACGCGGTAGTAATGCGTCGTCTGCAGGACGATCAGCGTCCCGGGCGGCGGCTCCTCGAGCGTCTTGAGGAAGGCGTTGGCGGATTCGGAAAGGAATCGGTCGGGTTCGTTGACGATCACGACGCGGCGCGGCGAGAGGGACGAAAGGCGCAGCGCGGCGACGACCTCGAGGGTGTTCTCGATGACGATGCGGCGCGACTTCTTGGCCGGACGCAGGACGCGGCAGTCGGGATGGGCCAGCGGATCGGCCTCGCCGAGATGCATGGCGGCGAGCTGTTCGGCCGCGCGGGCGAGCAACGCGCCGTCGGCGCCGGTCAGCAGCACCGCGTGGGGCATGCGGCCCTCGGCGCGCGCGCGGGCGAGCACCTTGAGCACCGGCAGGTCGCCGACGTCAGCGGAAGCGGCGGGCGACTTCATGCCAGATGTCCTCCTCGATGGCTTCGGGGGCGCGCGCGGCGTCGACGACGAAGAAGCGCCCGGGCTCCTCGCGGGCGAGCGCGTGATAGGTCGCGCTCACGCGACGATGGAAGGCGTCGCCGAGCACCTCGAAGCGGTCCGCCTGTCCGTGGTCGCGCTCCGCGGCCCGGCCGAGACCGCGGCCGGGATCCAGGTCCAGCAGGACGGTCAGGTCCGGGCGGACGGGACCGCAGGCCAGCCGGTTCGCTCCTTCGATGTGGGCCCGGTCGAGGCCTCGGCCGCCCGCCTGATAGGCGACGGTGGAGTCGATGAAGCGGTCGCAGAGCACGACTTCGCCCGCGGCCAAGGCCGGCGCGATGACGGCGGCGACGAGCTGGGCCCGGCAGGATGCGAAGAGCAGCGCCTCGGCGGCCGGCGCCAACGAAGTTCCCGGCTGCTTGAGGACGTCGCGCATGGCCTCGCCGAACGGCGTGCCGCCGGGTTCGCGCAGGTCCCGGACCACCGAGCCGGCGGCGCGCAGACGCTCCGCGAGACGCCGGAGCTGCGTGGATTTGCCCGCGCCCTCCCCGCCTTCGAACGTGATGAATCTGCCCGCGATCGGCATGCGCCCAAGATGCCTGCCCGGTCCTTCAAAGCGAGCGAGGAATGGACCCAAGCAGAAGGCCCGGCGATCGCCGGGCCTTCTTGGCTTGAACGACTCCGAGGCGCTCAGCTCGTGGGCGTCGGGTTGATCTGCTTCTGTTCGACGGAGCGGTTCACGTTGTCGGAGATCCGCTTGAGATTGTCGTCCATCGTGGTGCCGCCGCCTCCGTTGCTGCTGGAGACCGGAGCACCCGGGGCGCCGGCCTTGTTCTGGGCGACATCGGCCCCGGCGGCGGGCGCGTCGGTGATGACCTGGCCGAAAGCCTTGGCCGGCTCGGCGGCGCCGTTGGGGAAGATCGCCTGACGTGAGGGAGCCGTCTGAGCCATCGCGGCGATGGTCGAAGCGACCTCGGGGGGCAAGGTAGAAGCGGCGGCGAGGATGGAGGAGAGTTGGGCGAGGTCTTCGGCCGGAATCGGGAAGAGCAGGACCTTGACCGGCGAGAGGGCGGCGGCCGCGGTGGCAGGGGCGGCCGGGGCTCCGGCGCGGGCGAGGCTGTTGATCAAGGCCGCGGAAGGCACGGAGCTGGAAGTCTGCATGCCCGGGTCGACGGACACCGGACCGGCGTTGGAACTGAAGACGGTGGTCTCGACGGAGCCGCGGACGCAGGAGACGACGACCTTGCCGAGACCATCCGAACCGACGCGATACTCGACGGAGAAGACCGTGCCACGGATGCGCACGAGCCCCGCCGGAGTCTTCACGGTGAAGGTGGAAAGGGCATTCAACTTGCGCACCTCGCCGATGACCTTACCGCGAGGGACTTCGACTTCGGTCACCGAAGGACTGGGGTCTTTCTCGATCTGGCGATAAGGGTCGGTGATGCCGTCCGAAGGGACCTGGCGGAAGGTGCGGAGTTCGACCAAGGTGCTCGGCGTCAGCACGAGCGAGGCGCCGTTCGAGAAGACCAGCTCGGCGGTCGAATCGATGCCGGTCTCGACGCGGGAGCCTTCCTGGAACACGGCACCCGACTGGAGGGGCTTGCGCTGAGACTTGGCGTCGATGAGGGTCGCCGTGCCCGTGATCTTACCCACTTGAACCTTACCGGACTGCAGGGCCGCGGACGAAACAAGGGGCAGGAAGGCCAGGGCGACCATTCCAAGGTGCTTGAGAAAGGAAATCATAGGGGCGGGGATGAATCTAAGTTAGGGACGGCTCGGGAAGAGGCAACCCCTTTAAAACAAAACCACCCCCGGAAACCGAGGGTGGTTATTCACAGAAACCTCCGTCAACCTTAGGCGGATACGAACTTCTCCAAGCGACGAGGCACGGCGATGGCCGAGAGCTGAGCGTACTTCGGAAGGCCTTGATCGTAAGGGAGTTGCAGTTCTCCCTGGATGAGAGGCAGCGCATAACGGACGAAGTCCGGATGGATGGACATCTTATCTTCGCCGATCCACTTCTCCGGGAAGGCTTTCACGCCGTTGGCAATCTGGTCGAGGGGGGCCAGCAGGGTCTGGACCGCATAGGCTTCCTTCTCGGAGCGGGTGAGGATGACCATCTTGCCCGACTCGCCTTCGAGGGCGGCCTTGACGGCGGCGGCGCCGCAGAGTTCGGCCTCGTCGACGTCGGTCTTCGAAGCGTTGTGCGAGGCGGCGCGCTGGGTGATGCCGAGCTTGGAGGAGCGGGCCTTCACGCCGTCGAAGCGGGACTCGACGAGCGAGCGGAGGTATTCGCCGGCGCCGCCGAGGACGGCGTGGCCGAACGCGTCGGTGCTGGAAGTGTCGGCTCCGAGATAGTTGCCGGTGGCGTCCTGGACGCCTTCGGAGACGACCACGAAGCAGTGTCCGTTGCTCTTCAGGACTTCTTCGACGCGGCGGATGAAGGCGTCGGCGTTGAAGGCGACTTCCGGCAGCAGCACGATGTGCGGGGCGGAGCAGGAGTAGTGGGTGTTCCTGACGGCCTTGTCGTCGTTCTTGTCGCGGCGCTGGGCCAGGACGGACGAAGCGGCGAGCCAGCCGGCGTTGCGGCCCATGACCTCGAGGATCGAGACGAAGTCGTTCTGGCCCATGGCGGCGTTGTCGAGGGCCGTCTCACGGATGGTCACGCCGATGTGCTTGGCGACGGAGCCGAAGCCGGGGCAGTGGTCGGTGAGGGGCAGGTCGTTGTCGATGGTCTTCGGCACGCCGACGACGCGGAGCTCGTAGCCGCGCTCCTTGGCGAGGGCGTCGATCTTGGCGGCGGTGTCCTGGGAGTCGTTGCCGCCGATGTAGTGGAAGTAGCGGATGTTGTGGGCTTCGAAGACCTGCAGGATGCGGTCGAAGTCCTCGGCCTTCTTCACCTTATAGCGGCAGGTGCCGAGGGCGGCGCCGGGGGTGTGGCGGAGGGCGCGGAGGGTCTGCTGGGATTCGGCCGCGAGGTCGACGAGCTGCTCATGGAGCACGCCCTGGATGCCGTTGAGGCCACCGTAGATCTCGACGATCTCGTCCTCATGCTTGAGGGCTTCGGAGATCACCCCGGCGAGGCTGGCGTTGATGACAGGGGTCGGACCGCCGCTCTGCGCGACGAGAAGGTTGCCAATGAGGGGAGAAGACATGGGAGTGAACGAGTTGAAAAGTGGGTTGTGGGAAGCCCCACCCCCCTTGGCAACACGGAAAACCCACCCTTGTCCGCGCCCCCCGCCTAAGGCCTACAAAATGCGTCCGGCTTTGACCTGGGCCGACTCCGGGACCTTGCGGGACCACTCGGCGGCCTGCTGCACGAAGACGTCGACCTGGGCGCCGGCGGTGCCCGTCAGCTCGCCTGCCTTGGTGACGGCGTCGAGCAGGACGGACTTCGGGAGACGGAGGCGGGCGTCGGCGGCCAGGCGGTCGACGAGGTCGTTCCGCTCGATTTTGCCGGTGCGGAGCTCCTTGGCGACGGCGACGGCATGTTCCTTGATGGCCTCGTGGGCCTCTTCGCGGCCGGCGCCAGCCTTGACGGCTTCCATGAGGAAGGTGGTCGTGAGCAGGAACGGCAGGTAGTGGCGCGACTCGCGGTCGACGACGGGGCGGTTGACTTCCATCTGGCCCAGCACGGTGAGGAAAGCTTCGAACAGGCCGTCGATGGCGAGGAAGGCGTCGGGCAGGAGGACGCGGCGCACGACCGAGCACGAGACGTCGCCTTCGTTCCACTGCTCGCCGGAGAGCGAGGCGGCCATGGCGAGGTGACCGCGCAGGATCACGTGGAAGCCGTTGATGCGCTCGCAGGTGCGGGCGTTCATCTTGTGCGGCATCGCGGACGAACCGACCTGGCCGGGCAGGAAGCCTTCGCTGGCGAGCTCATGGCCGGCCATCAGGCGGAGGGTCTTGGCGAAGGAGGACGGACCGGAAGCGGCGGAGAGCAGCGCGGCGACAACTTCCATGTCCATCGAACGCGGGTAGACCTGACCGACCGCGCCGAGCGCGTGCGGGATGCCGAGGTGCGCGAGCACGCTGCCTTCGAGCTGGGCCACCTTGGCGATGTCGCCGGAGAAGAGCGTGAGCTGGTCGAGCTGGGTGCCGACGGCGCCCTTGAGCCCGCGGGCCGCGAAGGCGGCGAGCGCGGCGTCGACCTGCGCGACGCCGCGGAGGCATTCCTCGCCGAACATGGCCCAGCGCTTGCCGACGGTGGTGGGCTGCGCGGCGACGTTGTGCGTGCGCGCGGCGATCAGGACGTCGCGGTCGGCCTGGGCGCGGCGGGCGAGCGCGGCGAGCGCGGCCACGGCCTTGGCGCGGACGAGCTGGAGCGAGCGGAAGACCTGGAGCTGCTCGACGGATTCGGTGAGGTCGCGGCTGGTCAGCCCCTTGTGGACGTGCTGGTGGCCGGCGAGGGCGCAGAACTCGTCGATGCGCGCCTTGACGTCGTGGCGGGTCTCCTCCTCGCGTCGGCGGATGGAGTCGAAGTCGACCTGGTCCTTCACCTTTTCATAGGCGGCGAGGGCTTCGGCGGGGATGTCGAGGCCGAGGTCGCGCTGGGCCTTCATGACCGCGATCCAATACTCGCGCTCGAGGACCACGCGGCCGCGGGTGGACCAGACGGCCTTCATCGCCGGGGAGGCGTAGCGGTCGGCGAGGACGTTGGGGACGTTGTCGGATTCCATCGGTATGAAGTTAGGTTTATATCAGGCGGGACGCTTCACGGCAAGCGCTCGGAGGAACATCGCGCGGACGGAGGACTCGTCCTCGCCGCGGTTCGAGGCGTCGAAGCAGTCCGCGCAGGCGAGCTGCAGGTCGACGAGCTCGGCCAGGCTGTAACGGGCCGCCGCCGGGGCCACCTTGTTGCTCACGTACCAGGCGTTCTGGGAGAAGAGGTTGGCCGAGGACTTGGCGGCGGAACCGAAGGTGGGGCCGTGCCGGCCGCTCGCGGCCTCGAACTGGCCCTTGGGCAGTCCGGCCTCGCTGACGCGGAAATCCCCGGAATCCACGAGGCAGCGGATCTGGATGAGCAGGCGCAGGCGGTTCTGCAACGCGCTGAGGAGCGGACGGCTGGAGGATTCGTTGAAGAAGTAACGGTCGAGCGAGGCGAGGCCCCACGCGAGGTCGCGCGCGGCGAGCGCTTCGATGGGCTCGAAGAAATCGCCTTCGCCGAAGGTCGGCACGAGCAGGTGGACGTCGGACTCCTTGATGGTGCCGCCGGGGCCGACGTAGGTGGCGAGCTTCTCGCACTCGCCGAGGACGAGGCGGGTGGACTGGCCGACGCGGCCGACGATCACCTCGGGGACGCCGCGCTCGTGCTTCACGCCGAGCCCCCTGAGGCGTTCGACCGCGAGCGCGACCTGGTTGTCGGCCTGCGCGTCGCCTTTGTCGAACGGCCCCTTGGACGCCGAGGCGTGGAGGATGAAGTCGTGCGCGGCGGACTTGAGCGCGCTGAGGTCCTTGCGCCGGCCGTCGTATGGCGTGGCGGAGATGACGACCGAGACGGAGGGATCCGCCGCGGTCGCGACCGCGAGGATGTTGGCGAGGTTCTTCTTCACCTCCTCCGACCTGGCCTGGACGGTGTCGGCGACGAGGTTGAGGTTGCGCAGCCAGATGACGCGCTTGCCGCCGAACATGGACAGCGTCTTGACCGACTCCGCGAACTGGAGCTCGAGGACGCGCGCGTCGTCGACCCGGAGGATCTGGGCGGAGATGACCTCGGCCTCGGCGTCGGGGCCCGCGGCCTTCCGGGCCTTGTCATAACAGGCGCGGCCGTCCTGATCGACGAGGTATTCGTCCTTACCAGCGATGATGGCGAGATAGCCGGGCACGCGCCTAATCTCCCGCCCTCCCCCTTCGTGGCAATCCTTTGTGCGTGCGGCGTGCAGCCGCACGCAGGGCTAGGGCTAATCAAAGGGCTAGGGCCAGGGAAGGCAATGCTCCAAGGGGAGACGGGAAACCGGGAAAAGCTTCGGTCCTGCTTCGGGTAGGGCGGCCGAGGGTAGGGGCGTGGCTACGCCGCGCCCTTCTTCAAAGGAGTGCAGATGAATCGTGCCCCTACCTGCGTTCGCCCTACGGCGAACGAGATACGGCTATGTCGTGACGCGGTCCCGACCCTACCGCTGCGTCTCGTCCATTCAGTCCTCAACGCAGACCTCTACTCAGTCCTCTGTAAATTACCTAGCCCCGGCCCTGCGCCTCGGCAGGCTCCGCCGCCCTCACGCCCCGTGCAGGAGGTCCTCGACGCGGTACTTGTTCAGCTTGCGGCGCATGAAATCGAGGGCGGTGTTCACGGCGCGCTGCTTGATCTGGCGGCGGTCTCCGGGGATCCGGACGCGCTGGGACCAGACGCCCGTGGGGGAGGCGTAACCGAAATAGACGGTCCCGACCGGGTCGGCGTCGGTGCCGCCGCCGGGGCCGGCGTAACCGGTCACGGCGATGGCGTAATCGGAACCGAACTTCTCGATGGCGCCCGTCGCCATGGCGGCGGCGCACTCGGCGGAGACGGCGCCATGCTGGGCGATGAGGCACTCGGGCACGCCGAGGAGGTTCACCTTGGCGTCGTTGGCGTAGCAGACGGCCGAGCCGGCGAAGACCTTGGAGGCCCCGGGGATGTCGGTGAAGGCGTTGGCCAGGAGACCGCCGGTGCAGGACTCGGCGAGGGCGACGGTCTTCTCGAGGCTGCGCAGCTGCTCGACGACGAGGGTCGCGAGGCAGGCGTGGCCGGTGGCGACGAAGTCCTCGCCGACCGCGTCGCGGACCTTGCGCGCGACCTCGCAGAGTTCTTCGGCCGTGGCGCCGCTGCCATCGGAGGAGATGCGGGCGTCGACGACGCCGGTATGCGTGCCGAAGGTGAGGGCCATGCCGGGCGCGAGCAGCGGACGCACGATCGCCTCGAGGGGCACGGCGCCGATGCCGAAGGTGCGCACCTGCACGTAGGCTTCGCCCTGGCAGGCGCAGCCGACCTGACGGAGACGCGGCACGACCTCATCCTCGAACATCGGCCGGAGTTCGAGCGAAGGACCGGGCAGCATGACGAGCGCGCGGCCGTCGCGATGCAGGAAGACGCCGGGGGCGGTGCCGCGCGGGTTGGGCAGCGAATCGGCGCCGGACGGGACGTAGCACTGGCTGAGGTCCGCGGCGGCGACCTTGCGGCCGATCATCTTGAAGCGGTCGCGCAGGGCCTGCTCGGCGGCGGGCACATGCATGAGGGAAAGTCCGAGGGCGCCGGCGACGGCTTCGCGCGTATGGTCGTCGGAGGTCGGGCCGATGCCGCCGGTGGTGACGATGAGGTCGTAGGCGCCCCAGGCTTCACCGACGGCGCGGGCGATCTCGGCGGCGTCGTCACGGACGACCAGGGAGCGGGTGATCGGCAGACCACGGCGGGCGAGATGCTCGCCCAACCAGAGCAGGTGGCCGTTCTCGCGGAGGCCGTCGAGGAGCTCGTCGCCCACGTTGATGACGAGGACCTGTCTGGGTCGGCTGTTGCAGGAAAGCATTTGCGGAAACGGGGCGTGCCAGCAGGGTTAGAGGCTCAGGCTCAAAATGCAAACCGACCGGGAAGAACTTTCGCCCAAGGCCAAGGCCCGGCGTGCCCCCCATACCCCGGGCGTCTACCTGATGAAGGACGCCGCGGGCCTGGTCGTCTACGTAGGCAAGGCCAAGGACCTCAAGAAGCGCCTGGCCTCCTATTTCGTCCCCCGCCAGCGGATGACCCCCAAGGTGGCCGCGATGATGGACACGGTGGCCGACATGGAATGGCACGAGGTCCGGTCCGAGACGGAAGCCCTCCTCCTGGAAGGCAAGCTGATCAAACGCTGGCGCCCCCGCTGGAACATACTCTTCCGGGACGACAAGCAGTTCCCCCAGGTCCGGGTCGACCTCGCCGACCCCCTGCCCCGCTTCCGGATCGTCCGCGCCCGCACGACCGACGCCTGCCGCTATTTCGGCCCGTTCCCCCACCAGCAGGCCGTCCGCCGGACGCTCAATGAGATGCGCAAGAAGTTCGGCATCCTCCTGGCGGACAGCAACCCGGTCGCCCAGCCCGACGGGACGTGGAAACTTTACGACGACGCCCGCGCCGAGATCCAGAAGCACGGCAACGTGGTCACGACCGAGGAATACGCCGCGCGCGTGACCGAGGCCTGCGCCTTCCTCGAAGGCAAGGTCGAGACGTGGGCCGAACAGGTCGAGGCCGACATGCGCCAGGCCGCCGCGGAGCGCGACTACGAGAAGGCCGCGAGCCTGCGCGACCTGCTCGACGCGTTGAAGCGCACCACGGAGAAATCCCGCCGCTTCCTGCGCGAGAACCCCCTGCCCCGTCGCGACGAAGCGGGCGCCCTCGCCTCGCTCGCCGCGGCCCTCGGACTCGAGCGCCCCCCCGCCACGGCGGAGTGCTTCGACATCTCCCACATCTCCGGCACGCTCGCCGTCGCCTCGATGGTGCGCTTCGTCGACGGCCAGGCCGACAAGTCCGGCTACCGCCGCTTCAAGATCAAGTCCTTCGAGGGCAACGACGACTTCCGCTCCATGCAGGAGGTGGTCGGCCGCCGCTACACGCGCCTGCACGAGGAGCACCGCGCCTTCCCCGAGCTCGTCATCATCGACGGCGGCCTCGGCCAGGTCGGCGCCGCGCTCGCGGCGTTCAAGGAACACGACCTGGCGCCGCCTCCGCTCATCGGCCTCGCCAAGCGCGAGGAGACGATCGTCTTCCCCGACGGCCGCGAGCTCAAGCTGCCGCGCCACGACGTCGGCCTCGCCCTGCTCATGCGCATCCGCGACGAAGCCCACCGCTTCGCCAACGATTTCAACGCCGAGCTCCGCAGCCGCAAGCTGCGCGAATCGCTCCTCGACGAGATGCCGGGCCTCGGGCCGAAGCGGAAGGACGCGCTCCTCGCGCATTTCGGCGGCATCCAGAAGCTGCGCAAGGCCACCGTCGGGGAGATCGCCGAGGTCGAAGGCCTCAGCGACAAGCTCGCCGCCGAAGTGAAGGCCTATCTCGAGGCGAGAGGATGAGCAGAGATGACTGAGTCGATGACTGAGTCGAGGACAGAATAATTCGGGTGAGCAGCCGGAATTCTTAAGGGGAGCGCGAGGGTGTTCCCTCGCCTCGGTCACCTAAAAGAATGCCTCATCGGTCATCGATGCAGCCATCGACTCAGTCATCGATTCTGTCCTCTGAACTGGACCGCCATCTCCCGCTCCACCAGCTCCGCGACCCGGTCGCCGCCGCCGGCGTCGCCGAGGCCGTCGACGGACGCTTTCCATTTCTTCCAAAGGCTCCAGTCGCCGGTGAAGGCTTCGGCGATGATCGCCCGCGCCGACTCCGGCGTCAGGCCGTAGGCGCCCGCGCCGTGCTCGGCGATGAGGCGCCCGTTGCCGGCTTCCTGACCGGGGATGACCTGGGTGATGACCATCGGCACGCCGGCCGCGACGCATTCGTGCGTGGTGGCCCCGCCGGCCTTGCTGACGACGAGGTGGCTGGAGAGCATGAGCTGCGGGATGCGGTCGGTCCAACCGAGCACTTCGGCGCGGCCTTCGACGGCGCGTTCGACGGCTTCCTTGAAGGAGGCGTCCTTGCCGACGGTGATCGTCAGCTCGAGGCCCAGAGTCGAAAGCGCCGAGGCGAGCTCGACGGCGTCGCGCTTGCCGGGGTTGAGCATCAGCAGCACGCGCGGGCGCTCGCCGGCCTTGGCCGTGGAACGCGGGGCGAGCCGGGAGGAGACCGGGAAACCGTATGGCAGCACCCTCGCGGCGGGCACGCCCTGGCGGATCATCACGTCGGCCGTCGCCTGGTTCGGCGTGACGTACCAATCGGAATGGGCGCGATGCCAGGCGCGGTTGACCGAGATGGAGTCGGTCACGACGGTGATCAGGCGCGGGCGGGCCGGATCGTCGCGATGCCAGCGGCGGGCCATCATGTAGTTATACAGCGGATAGGCCGAGACCACGACCGGAGGGCGGGCCGCGTCGAGCATCGCGTTGAGCGTCTTCTCGACCGGACGGACGAAAGGCAGCGAGGCGCGCACGAGCGGCAGGCGGTCGAGGGCCGTGTACATGCAGCCCCAGAGGCGCGGATACTTGTTCGCGACACCGATATAGCTGTCGCGCTGGCGCTTGGCCATCTCGGGACCATAGGCCTCGAGGAAGAGGTCATGGAGCTCGCCGGTCAGGCCGGGCTTGCGGCCCAGCGCCTCGAGGATGGCCCGCGCGGCCGCGTTATGCCCTTCGCCGAAACCGGCCGTCAGGACGGGGATGACGCTCATCAGGCGACGAAGGCGATCGGGGCGTTGGCTTGGCCCGCGGCGGCCGGGGCGTTCTTGGCGGCCTCGAAGGCGGCGCGGCGTTCGGCGATGCGACGGAGGAGTTCGGGGCGTTCGACGACGCGGATGACGCCGTCGTCCTCCTCGACCACCGCGGTCAGGGATTCGACCCAGTCGCCGGAGTTGATGTAGCGGACGTCGCCGATCATGCGGTCCTCGGCCTTGTGGATGTGGCCGCACATCACGCCTTCGCAGCCGCGGCGGGCGGCGAGCGTCTGCAGGTGCTCTTCGAAGCTGGAGATGAAGCTCACCGCCGACTTCACCTTGGCCTTGATGGCCTGCGAGAGGGAGAAGTACTCCTTGCCGCGCCAGGCGCGCCACTTGTTATAGAAGCGGTTCAGGTCGAGGAGGATCTGGTAGCTGATGTCGCCGACGACGGCCAGCCAGCGCATCTTCACGGTCACGGTATCGAAGGCGTCCCCATGGATGCACAGATACTTGCGGCCGTCCTGGGCCACGTGGACGTGTTCTTCGGCGAGCTCGATGCGGTCGAGCACCAGCGGGATCAGGCGGCGGAGGAAATCGTCATGGTTGCCTCGCAGGTAGACGACCTTGGTGCCGTCCTTCTCCGCCATCTTCATGATGCGGCGGATCACCGCCGTGTGCGCCGGGCTCCAGTGGTTCTTCCGCTGCAGCGACCAGAGGTCGATGATGTCGCCGTTGAGGATGAGCTTGTCGCAACGGATGCCGCGCAGCACGTCGAGGAGTTCGCGCGCCTGCGCGTCCTTGGTGCCCAGGTGGAGATCCGAGAGGATCAACGTCCGGAAGTGGATCTTGTGCTGCCCAGGGACCTTGGTGGTTTCTTCCATGGGACCTAAGCTTACGTGACGACCGTGTCATTCCTGCGTCGATGGCGTCTTAATGAGGAAACAGAGTTATCGGGTTTTGGTGGTCAGCGGATAGCGGTTGGCGGTTGGAAAGAGACAAAGCTCGCAAGTTCGGGGCTATGATACCCCAGCCAATATTCCGGTCTCAGGTTTCCCTTTGGATTTTATGATTTCGCTTCGGGTGGCAGGTGGCGGGGCTTTTTCAATTCAGTCTTCCACTCCGTCCTCCGTGATCGATTCAGCCCTCTGTCCTCTGTCATCGATGCAGTCATCGACTCAGCACTCCATTCAGTCCTCAACGCAGTCCTCCATTCAGCCCTCCCCACATTGCCGCCTCCGTCACACAATCGTAACAATCGTAATCCGCTGATGTTACGATTGTTACGGAATAGTGTCGGACGGGGCTTGCCCCCCTCCCCTGCCCCCAACTTGAAACGCCCTCACCCAACCACCCATGAAAGACTTCCTCAAGAAGGTCCTCGGTAAGGATGAAAAGTTCTACGAACTCCTCGAAGCCAGCGCCGACGAGGCCCAGAAGAGCGCGAAGTCGCTCTCGAAGCTGTACGCCCAGGTCGGCAAGCCGGACTTCGAGCAACGCTTCACCGAGCTCGTCGTCGCCCGCCGCGTCGACAAACGCATCGGCCTCTCGATCACCCAGGAACTCTGCCAGACCTTCGTGACCCCGCTCGAGCGCGAGGACATCGAAGCCCTCGCCAACGCCCTCTACAAGATCCCGAAGACCTGCGAGAAGATCGGCGAGCGCCTCGCCATCTGCCCCTCCCAGTTCTCGACCGACATCGTCGACAAGCAGGTGCGCATGCTCGAGCAGGCCACCGAAGTCACCGCCTCCCTCGTCCGCAAGCTGCGCAAGCTCTCGAACGTCGAGGAGATCCAGGACGACTACGAGACCCTGCAGACGATCGAAGGCGACGCCGACCGCCTCATGGTGGGCCTCCTCCGCGACCTCTACCAGGGCAACGTCGACGCCAAGGAAGTCGTCGTCCTCAAGGACATCTACGAGCTCCTCGAGCGCGCGATCGACCACTGCCGCGACGCCGGCAAGGTCGTGTTCCAGATCGCCCTCAAGTACGCCTGAGCCCTCCGCCCGCCTCCGGTCATGGACCCCTTCCTGCTGATGGTGCTGGTCATCGTGGTGGCCGTGGTGTTCGAATACATCAACGGCTTCCATGACGCGGCCAACGCCATCGCGACCGTCGTCTCGACGCGCGTCCTGACGCCCCGCCAGGCGATCATGCTCGCGGCGGCGACCAACCTCGTCGGCGCCTTCTGGGGCACCGCGGTGGCCAAGACCATCTACTCGGGCTACATCAACGTCTCCGCCGAGTTCCAGGTCGCGCAGATGGCCATCGCCTGCGGCCTGATGGGCGGCATCGTCTGGAACCTGCTCACCTGGTGGTTCGGCATCCCCTCCAGCTCGTCCCACGCGCTCGTGGGCGGCCTCTGCGGCGGCGTCCTCGGCCAGTCCCACCTCGAGTGGGGCCGCCTGATCTGGTCCGATACCGTCGGCGGCAAGACGGTCGGACTCTGGCCCAAGCTCATCAAGCCGATGGTCATCTCGCCCTTCATCGGCTTCACCCTCGGCGTGATCTTCATGGCGCTCATCACGATGCTGATCGTACGCTTCGCCATGCGTCCGAGCAAGGTGCAGAAGTGGTTCGGCAAGCTGCAGCTGGTCTCGGCCGGCATGATGGGGTTCTCCCACGGTTCCAACGATTCGCAGAAGACCGTCGGCATCATCACCTTCGCCCTCATCGTCGGCGTCAGCGCGGGCGCCTTCGACCCGGCCCACGCCCCTGCCTGGGCCCAGACGATCAAGCCTGAGCTCAACGCCAAGGGCGTGGTCGACCACGCCCCTTACTGGGTGATCGTGCTCTGCGCCATCACGATGGCCGCCGGCACCGCCGCAGGCGGCTGGCGCATCATCCGCACGATGGGCCACAAGATGGTGAAGCTGCAGCCGGTCCACGGCTTCGCCGCCGAGACCGCCGCCGCCATCACCATCCACGGCGCGTCCGAGATGGGCATCCCGCTTTCGACGACGCACGTCATCTCCACCTCCATCCTCGGCGTGGGCGCGACCAAGCGCTTCGATGCGGTGAAGTGGGGTCTGGTCGGCCGCATCGTCTGGGCCTGGGTCCTGACCATCCCGATCACCCTCACCCTCGGTTACCTGTTCTACCGCGCGGTGGTGGTCTTGGGTTGGGCGAAGTAAATCAGGGCTAGGGTCAGGGCTAGGCGTGGAGCTCAGCGGGAACTGAGGTCCACGCCCACCTGCTTGGCCCAGGCCATCCAGGCGTCCGCCAGCTCCCTGAGTTTCTCGGGATGCTGGTCGGCGAGGTCATGCTGCTCCGAGGGGTCCTTCGAAAGGTCGAAAAGCTGCCAAGTCACGGGCGCGCTCTGCCGTTTGCCCCAGACGATCTTCCAATCGCCGAGACGATAACCGCGCGCGCCTTCATGGGCGGTGGGGATGCCGCGCTCGGCGACAGGTTCGCCGCGCAAGGCCGGCAGCAAGGAACGTCCGGAGGCGGGTCGGATCGCCTTGCCTCCGCGCTCGGTCGGATAGGTCGCGCCCGCGGCGGCGGCGATCGTCGGCAACAGGTCCATGACATGCGCGGGCGAACGGATCCATTCCGCGGAGGGCTTCAGACCGGCCGGCCAGGCGACGAGCAAGGGCGAGCTGATGCCGCCTTCATGGCAGAAGTGTTTGTACAGGTTGAGCGGCGTGTTGCCGAGGTTGGCCCAGGCGGAGCCATAAGACGAATGCGTGCCGGCCTGCCCCATCCCGGCCAAGGCCTCGCCCACGTGCAGGTCCGTGCGGCCCGCGCGGGAACGTCCGTCGAAACCGAACGGGCCCCATTCGTAGCACGCGCCGTTGTCGGAGGTGAACACGACCAAGGTGTTCGCGAGCTCACCGTGGCGCTCGAGGTCGGCGAGGAGCCGGCCGACGCCTTGGTCGACGTGCTCCACCATCGCGGCGAAGGTGGCCATGCGGCGCGCGAGGTCTTCGCGACGGTCCGCGGGCAGGCTGTCCCACGCGGGATTCGGCTTGCCGGAATAACCGTTGGCGATGGCGTCATCCGTCTCGACGGGCACGGTCGAAAGCGGCGGCAGCACGGCGTCGGCGGCGACCAGCCCGAGTTTCTTCATGCGCGCGAAGCGTTCGGCGCGCAGGACGTCCCAGCCGCGGCGATACGTGGCCATGTGCCGGTCGATCGCTTCCTTGGGCGCCTGCACGGGGAAGTGCGGCGAAGAGTGCGCGAGGTAGAGGAACCACGGCTTCCCCTTCTGCGCGCGCGCCTGCCGGAGGAACTCGAGCGCGTAATCGGTGAACACGTCGGTGACGTAGAACCTGCCCGGCGCATAGCTCAGCTCGGCGGCCGTGCCCGCGGGCAGGCGGACATAGGCGGCCGGATCCCACTGGTCGTTGGAATGCGCCTGCAGGTTCTTGTAACCGTAATAGGCGTCGAAGCCGCGCTGGATCGGGCCGGGCGAGCCCATGTGCCACTTGCCGACCATCCACGTGCTGTAGCCGGACTGCTTCAGCAGCTCGGGGATGGTGATGTTGTCGTCGAGCAGGTGGCCGGCGTAGGCCGGGCCGCGCTTGGGCGCGGGCTTCGCGGTCACGAAGTCGCCGATGCCGGCCTCGTGCGGATACAGGCCGGTGATGAGCGAGGCGCGCGTCGGGCAGCAGCGCGCGGAGTTGTAGCACTTCTCGAAGCGGGCGCCGGCCTTGGCCAGGCGGTCGAGGTTCGGCGTGGGAATCTCGCCGCCATAGGCGCCGAGGTCCGAATAGCCGAGGTCGTCGGCGAGGATGACCAGGACGTTCGGCCGCCCGGCCGCCGCGTGGGCGCCGAGGGCGAGCAGGAGGCAGAAGAGGCGGATCATCGGGGGAAGAGCAGCTGGAAACGTTTGCCGCGCGCGTCGGCATGTCCGGCGACGAGACGCTCGTAAGCCGGCTCGCGGTAGGCCAGCGCCGCGAGGCGGAGCACCGCCAGCATCTCGTCGGCGCCCTCGGCCTTGATCTGCGGATAAGGCCATTTCCTGGCCGGGGGCGTCTCTAGGTAGGGCGTCAGGAAGTCCAACGCGACGCGGAAGGAACCCTCGCCGCCCCGGGCGCGCCAGAGGTCGACGCCGAGATGATCGCCGAAGTTGGCCAGCATCGCGTGGGCTTCGAGGTTGTAGCAGCTGTAGCCGAACGAGGTCGTCCGGACGAGCTCGAGCGGCTGACGACCGTCGGCCATTATCTGCGCCGCGAAGCGCTTCCGGGGCACGGCCTCGAGGAGGCGCAGCGCGACGTCCTGGCGGCCGATGGCCAGGGCGATCTGCGCGGCCTGGACGTCGAACCATGTGCCGTGGTTGTTCTTCGCGGCGGCCTCGTCCTTGCCCGGCGCGCTCGTCAGCAGCCAGTCCAGGAAGACGCCCAACCATTGGTCGAACTGCCTGCGGTCGTTTTCCGTCCAGGCGGGGGACCCTTGAAGCAGGCCGGCGGCGTCGGCGGCGAAGCCGACGTAACGCGACTCGAGGATGCCGGTGCCGCGGCCGTCGTTCTTCCCCGCGACGGCCTGCGCGAAGCGCAGGCGCGGGTTCATGCGCGTCTCCGGCGCGAGGAACCAGACGCGGAGCAGCCTGGCCGCGTGGGCGGCATACCGCTCGTCCTTCGTGAAGTAGTAGGCGAGGCCGAGCGTCTCGACGCTTTTGCCGAGCAACCGCATGCGCAGGGTGTCGTTGGCGGCCTCGTCGCGCGACTCCGGGTTCACCTGGCCGTCCCGGCGCACATAAGGGAGTCCGTCGGGCTTCGACGGGTCGGGCCAGAAATAGGGCGCGAGGCTGAGGTAATCGTGCTTGTCCCCGCTCGGCGGCACCTTGGCCTTGGCGGTCACCGACGGAGGCTCGACCGCCATGGCCTTGTCGGCGTCGGCCACGAGTTTCTTGAGCGCCAGCCTCGCCGTCTCGTCTCCTGCGGCGATCAAAGCCCGGGACTTCTCCAAGGCGCCGGGCCGGGCGGAGAAATAAGGCCGGACCGGCTCCGCCGCTCCGAGCGCGGTCACGACGAGCAGCGCGAGCAGACGCCAGCTCATGGGTTCGTGACGGCGAGGCCGGTGACGGCGCCCTTGAGCGCGACGACCTTGGCGTAAGTCCCCACGAGCTTGCCGTTGTCATGGCCGACGCAGAAATCCTCGGCGGGCTGACGCGGCAGCACGCCTTTGGCCTTGCCGGTCACGGCCTCCTGCCCGGCGACGACGAGCTTCATCGCGCCGTCGGCGGCGAGGCTCGCGGTGACGGTGAACGGACCTTTGACCACGGCGGGCGAAAGGATCTCGACGACCTCGTCCGCGGCGTGACGGACGGCGAAGGCGACGCGTCCGCCCTTGAGGTGAAGCGCGTGTCCGATGAGTCCTCCTTGGGCGACGATCACGGCGTCGCGCTGCGACGTGTCGACGGTGACGGCGACGGTGAAGGCGCGCTGGCCGACCTGCGGGGCCGCGGCGGAGACGATCGCGTCGCCGGGCTTCGCCTGCGCCAGAGAGACAGGCTTGGCGGAAGACTTCTTGGCGGCGGCCTTTTTCCCGTCGTTGGGCACGTAATCGACCGTCGGATAGAGCGTCTTCGGGTCCCTCGCCTCGCCGGCGGGACGGCGCGCGGCCGGCGTCTTGCCGCCGATCTCGGCGGCCATCTTGTCGGCGAGCGCCTTCAGCTTAGCGACGACCTCGGGATGGCGCGCGGCGACGTCGGTCTGCTCACCGATCTCGGCGTCGAGGTCGTAAAGACGTAGGCCGGGCGCCGTCTTGACGGCGGTCTTGCCCATGCCCTCCGGCTGCGGGGCGAGCGCGAGCTTCCAGCGCCCTTGGCGGACGGCCCGCAGGTCGTAGTTGCCGAAATAATAATGCGCTTCACGCGCGGACTCCTTCGACTGGCCGAAGAGGATCGGGGCGATGTCACGTCCGTCAATCACCGGCGTCGCGGGCACGGTGCCGCCGGCGAGCGAGACGAACGTCGGGAGGAGGTCGATGGTCGCGGCGACGGCGTCGTTCACGGCCCCCGCGGGAATACGGCCCGGCCACCAGGCGAGGGTCGGCACGCGCACGCCGCCTTCCCAGGTCGAACCCTTGCCGCCGCGGAGCGGGCCGGCGCTGCCGCCGTCCGTCCCCTTGGTCAGCCACGGGCCGTTGTCGGACGTGAAGACCACGAGCGTGTCCCTGTCCAACCCTTGGGCGCGCAATGTGTCGAGGACCTGACCGACGCTCCAATCGACTTCCTCGACCCAATCGCCGAAACGACCGTTCTGGGATTTGCCGGCGAACGCCGCGCCGGGATAGATGGGCGTGTGGACGGCGTTGTGGGCGAAGTAGAGGAAGAAGGGCTTCTCCTTGTTCCGGCCGATGAAGTCGACGGCCTCCCGGGTGTAGAGTTCGACCATGCGACGCTGCCCTTCCCCGTCCATCAGTTCGACGACCTTCTCATCCCTCAGGAGCGGCACGACCGGCACCTTGGTCTCGGCCGACTTCTTGAGCATGTCGTTCGAGTAAGGGATGCCCAGATAGTGGTCGAAACCCTGGCGGGTCGGCAGGAATTCCGGCTGATCGCCCAGGTGCCACTTGCCGACCATCTGGGTGGCGTAGCCGATTTCCTTAAGTCTCTCCGCCACAGTAACTTCAGACTGATTAAGCCCCGAAGATTGGCCGGGGAAATAGACCCCAGGAACCGAAATGCGTGCCCCGTAACACCCCGTCATGATCTGCGCCCGGGAAACCGAGCAGACCGGAGCGGCGTAAAAACTGGTCAATTTCATGCCCTCCTTGGCCATCCGGTCCAGATGGGGGGTGCGCTGCTTGGTGGCACCGAACGGTCCGATATCCCCGTAGCCCATGTCATCGATGAAGATCACGACCACGTTCGGAGGGCGGGCAAAAGAGAGAGCAGGGGCGAACAAAGCCGCCAGTAGGAGCAGGATTGTCTTCATCTTAGGGGTGTCGGTAGCACAGCCGGATTGGCTCAGGGATGCAAGACAGGGCTCGCTCTGCGTTTGCACCGCCCGTCGCCCTTTCGACCCCGATTAGAAGCGATAAAAACGGCGTTTTCGAGCCTTCCCGCTTGCTCCCCCTATGGGTCACCCTAACTTGCGGCGAACGACCATGGTCAAATCCGATTTCGGCTATAACAGCAAGGTGGAGGGTGAGGTCATCGTGACCCGCGCCGACGCCGTCGTGAACTGGGTGCGCAGCCACTCCGTGTGGCCGATGCCCATGGGCCTGGCCTGCTGCGCCATCGAGCTCATGGCCGCCGGCGGCTCCCGCTTCGACATCTCCCGCTTCGGCATGGAGGTCATGCGCTTCTCCCCCCGCCAGGCCGACTGCATGATCGTCGCCGGCACCGTCACCTACAAGATGGCCGAGGTCGTCCGCCGTATCTACGACCAGATGGCCGAGCCCAAGTGGGTCGTCGCCATGGGCGCCTGCGCCTCGACCGGCGGCATGTATCGCTCCTACGCCACCCTGCAGGGCGTCGATAACATCGTCCCCGTCGACATCTACATCTCCGGCTGTCCGCCCCGTCCCGAGGCCCTCCTCGACGGCATGATGCTGCTCCAGGAGAAGATCCGCCAGGAAGGCGGCTCGCTGCGCCGCACCTTCCGCGGACGCACTGTCGAAACCAAGATCGTCAGCTGAGCCCGGACATGGACGCCGCCGCGCTGACCTCCCGTTTCCCTGCCACGCAGGACCTCGCCGGCAAGGACATGCCGACCTTCCGCGTCGCGGGCGCCGACCTCCTCGCCGCCGTGCGTTTCCTGCGCGACGAACAGGGCTTCGACCTCCTCGCCGACCTCTGCGGCGTCGAGTGGAAGGACCGCCCGACCCGCTTCGGCGTCGTCCTCCATCTCCTCAGCACCACGCGGCGCGAATACGTGCGCCTGCACGTCGACGCCGTCAATGACCGCGTCCCGAGCGTCTCCTCGCTGCACCCCGGCGCCAACTGGCACGAGCGCGAGGCGTACGACATGTTCGGCATCGTCTTCGAAGGCCACCCCGACCCTCGCCGCATCCTGATGTGGGAGGCCTACCCTTACCACCCGCTCCGCAAGGACTTCCCGCTCGCCGGCATCGAGGTCGAACTCCCGGCCGCCGACGTGGCCGAAGTCACCGGCAAGAAGGTCGTCCCCGCCCCGATGATGGGCGGCCCCTTCGTCTCGCACGGCGGCAAGCTGTCCGAAGGCGAACCCGCGGCCCTCGACCAGTCCTGGACCGAGGACAAACCCAAAGCCTGATTCAACGTGAAGATCACCAAGGAAATCTCCCTCGGCGACGTCGCCGCCCGTTCGGAA
>JAURFU010000109.1 GCA_030834165.1 Verrucomicrobiota bacterium | reverse complement strand
GCTACTCATCTGCCTCGTGATTGGCTTACTGGGCAAAGGGTGCAGCTGATTTGGGTAGAGGTGGTAGGGGCGCGACGGTGTCGCGTCCGTGGGGATTCGCGCAGACGGGGTCAGACACGTTCAGAATTCCGAACGAAGTCAGACCCCACTGCGCTCGTGTCTGTTGTATTCTAATACGAATTTTCTCGACAGCGGGCGGGTCTTCTGATGTAATGTCTTCCTCTGAGATAACCAATGCCGAGCACATGCCGTCGGGGCACCTAATCGAACCGACGACCGCTTAAGCGCCTCAGACCGCGTGCTAAAACCACGCCAGGGAGCACTATTCGCCGATCCAAACCCGGCGAAACAGCCTCCCCGGGGGCACTCGTGCCCGGATTTCTGACCCAAACCTCTAAAACGACCAAAAACGACGAACTAAGACGACCCCAAGGATGACCGGGCCGGTCATCCCTACCTCGGGACACCTAATGCACACCTAACCGCCAACCGCTTACCGCTAACCGCCACCACCTTCTCTTTATGCACAACAACCCTACACTGCCACCCACCAAGCTCGTCCTGCGCACCTTCACGACCGACCTCCCGGCCGAGGCGGTGAAGCTCAAGCTGCAGCGGATCGTCGAGGAGTCGACCCACTTCAACACGTCCTTCCTCAACGGGGAATGGGCTGAGGATACCCGCATCGGCGGCTTCGACCAGCACGGCGACATCCTCATCCGCCATCGTTCGGAACGGGACAAACACGAGCTGACCATCGAACACCGGGCCGGCGACGAACCCTTGATCGTAGAGATCGTCACGGAGTTCGGCATGGCGCTGACGCGTCGCCCCACCCTGCCCGTCCCGGGCATGAACCGCCCCCGCGGCATGGCCTACTTCTTCGAGATGATCCAGGGCAACCGCCTGAGCTCCAAGATCGTCGTCACCGACGCCGTCGTCGAAGCCGCCCATGACCTGCGCTTCGAGGACTACCGCATGGCTCGCCGCGCCCCGGACTTCCTGGCCAAGCTCCGCGAGATCAGCCGCAAGTACCTCGAGCAGGACGAGGCCACCCAGATTGCCTACCACCTGGCCCAGATCAACCATCCCGAGCCCAAGGTCTGCCTCTTCGAGGGCAAGAAGGTGTTCCTGCCTAACCAGATCACCATCAAGCCCGAGAAAGACGGCCCGCACCTGACGATTCATTTCACCAAACTCCCCAAGGGCAGGATCCTGGTCGGGTTCGTGGAGGAGACGCCGTTCTAGCCGGCGGAGCCGGCTAGAGGGGGCACGTGGGCACGGTGACACGGTGACAAGGGATGCCCACGAGGGCTAGAGCTAGGGCCAGGGCTTGGAAAAGGAGAAGTAATCAAGGTAGGGGCAGCACCGCGTGCTGCCCTAGTTGCTCCTTACCATTCTTGGGCGGCGGGTGAGATGCACAACTCAAGGGGAGACCGGAAACCGGAGAGTTAGCTGGGGTCATACATTTTCGGGTGCCGGCTGACAGGCACGGGCCTCTGGTGTTCAGGTCCGGCCTTTCGGTCATCGGATGCTGGCACCC
>JAURFU010000108.1 GCA_030834165.1 Verrucomicrobiota bacterium | reverse complement strand
CTCGTCCGGGGCGTGCAGGTGCGACTCCGGAGTGAACAGACCGATCATGACGGAATCGAGGCCGGTCTCACGACGGATGTCGCCGATGATGGGCACGCTGCCGCCTTCGCGGAGATAGAGCGGGCGCTTGCCGAAGGCTTCGCCGATGGCCTTGTCGGCCTCGCGGAAAGCCTTGGCGAGGATCGGGTTCTGGCCAGCCGGCGTATTCGGACGATCCGGCGGGCAGACGAAGTAGGCGGCGTTGCCCTGCATCTCCTGGATGTCGACGCGCACGCCTTTCGGCGCGCGGGCGTGGATGGCGGCCGCGACCTTGCGATGGATGTCGGCGGGATCCTGGCCCGGGACGAGACGGCAGGTGATCTTGGCGAAGACCTTCGAGGGGATGACGGTCTTGGAGCCCTTGCCCTGATAGCCGCCGCCGATGCCGTTGAACTCGAGGGTCGGCGCGAAGCGCACGGCTTCGAGCCCGTCGAGGCCGGGCGCGGGGTGCAACTCGTCGACGCCGAGCGCGCGGCGATAGCCGTCTTCGCTCAGCGGCAGCTTGCGGAGTTCTTCGCGCTCCCAGCGCGTGGGCTGTTCGACGCCGTCGTAGAAGCCTTCGACGGTGACGGCGTTATCGGCGTCGTGCAACGAGGCGCAGAGCTCGGCCAAGGCCTGGATGGGATTGTAGACCGCGCCGCCGTGCAGGCCGGAATGCAGGTCCGACCTCGGACCGGTCAGGCCGACCTCGAGGCCGACGATGCCGCGCAGGGCGGTGGTGATGACGATCTGGTCCGACGACGGCGAAGCGGTGTCGGAAAGGATGACGCAGTCGGCCTCGGTGAGCTCGGCCTTATGGTTATGCAGGAATTCCGGAAAACTCGGGGAGCCGATCTCTTCTTCGCCTTCGATGAGGAAGGTGATGCGCAGGGGCAGGTTCGGGCAGCGCTTGAGCAGGCGGGCGAGGGCGACGACGGCGACGAGGTGCGGGCCCTTGTTGTCGGCGGTGCCGCGGCCGTAGATCTTACCGTCACGGACGACCGGCTCGAAGGCGGGCGAGGTCCAGAGGTTCAGCGGGTCGGCCGGCTGGACGTCATAGTGGCCGTAAAGGACGATGTGGGGCCATTCCTTCGGGCCGCGACGGCGGCCGAGGACGATCGGGTGAAGGGGCGTCGGGACGACTTCGACCTCCAGGCCGGCTTCCTTGAGCAGTCGGCAGATATGCTCCCGTGCGCCATCCATCCCCGCCTTGAAGGCCGGGTCGGTGGACACGCTCGGGTGCTTTACGTAATCGGTCAGTTCGCGGACGAGGTCCATGGGAGGGAGTAAGGAGAGAAAGAACGCAGGTGCAAACGTGCAAATGCGGCGGAGCCGCGTGCAAAAGTGCAAAGGTGTTTTAGCAAGGGGTAGGGGTTGGGGTAGGCCAATCCATTCAGGACTCGGCTCTCGGCCGACGATTCCCAGGTGCGGGCGCTCGGCATTAGATGCTGCGGTTGCATGGCCATCCCTATCCCTGGCCCTCCCCCTATCCCTGGAGTTACTTTTGCACCTTTGCACAGGCCGAAGGCCGCTTTGCACTTTTGCATATCCCGCCCTACCCCCACCCCTACCCCTGCCCCTATCATTTTGTCTTCCCCCTCCCCTTCCCTCTGGGAAGAGTAAAGCCATGTCCCCCGCGG
Organism: Verrucomicrobiota bacterium; assembly: GCA_030834165.1. Taxonomy (GTDB): domain Bacteria; phylum Verrucomicrobiota; class Verrucomicrobiia; order Opitutales; family UBA953; genus UBA953. Next base: position 284 of record JAURFU010000108.1, on the reverse strand, counting down.
AACAGTTGAAGGTCATGAAATCCCGCACCGAGAAATTCATCGGTGAGGCGGAGATCCTGAAGCGCCTCGAAGCCGGCAAGACCCTGCGCGTGAAGCTCGGCGTCGACCCCACCCGGCCCGACCTGACCTTCGGCCACATGGTCGTCTTCCAGAAGCTCCGCCAGTTCCAGGAGCTCGGCCACCAGGCCGTCCTCATCATCGGCGACTACACCACCCGCATCGGCGACCCCACCGGCAAATCCGAGACGCGCCCCGTGCTCTCCGAACAGGAGATCGAGGAGAAC
>JAURFU010000107.1 GCA_030834165.1 Verrucomicrobiota bacterium | reverse complement strand
AGGGCCAAGGCGGCGATGACCAGGAGCAGGCGCACGGCTCACTTGCCCTTGAGGGCGTCGAGGATGGACTTGCCCTTCTCTTCGAGGGACGCGGCCTTGGCGGCGTGCTTGCGGAAGACGAGGGCACCGGCGACGAAGCCGACGAGCAGGGCGAGGAGGTGGGTGATCATGTTATTCGGAGATGAGTTCGACTTTGACCAGAGGTCCGAGGTCGGCTGGTTTCACGGAAGTGTCGTCGAAACCGTAGATCGCGACGTTTCCTCTGATCTGCGAGAAAGAATGTTCAAGGCCCGGGAAAAGGGCCGGGAACACGTTATCCCAGTCGGATTGGAACAAGGTTGTTACTTTGTATTTTACCATAGGTTTAGACTCCCCACCAGACTCGGGAGTTCAATGATTCGTAGAGAATGCGAGTTCCTGCTGATGCGGTTTGCTCGACCATTTCAAAGTAGAAATTAAAACTTTCAGCGGTGGATGTGGTCGGTCCTGCCGTAGTAGTAGCGACGACGCTGTCATTAATCCAGAGAGTGACGTTGCCTGTTCCGTCTGAGAACATCTTCCAGTCAAACACTTGTCTTGCTGTTGGAGTAAAACTGGCGGTTACAGTAGTGACCGCGGAACCATTTGAAACTTGAAGTTGCATCGCATTTCCAACGCCGGGAACCAGCCATCCAAATCCAGGCTCAAAGTTGCTTATTGGACCCGAACCTACTGCTGATTTACCACCGACGCTTACACGCACCGTAGTATTGGCATCTCCGTTATAGGTATTATTTGCATAATAACCAATCTGGCCGCGCCCAGAAGCCCAAACGCCTTTATTCCACGCGCGAGCACTCATGTCTACGCCACGGGTCATTCCTAGCATACCTATGCTACTGAATGAAGTATCCCAAATTGCCATGGCGTAACCAGCTACACCGGCGTTCGGGCCGATAATTTCGGCAGATCGCGTCGAGACTGGAGCGCCAACAGAAGCGCCTGTTCCTGAAGTGGCGGTCGAGCCGAACTTCAGCCATTCAGTCCTTCCTGGGTGCATGAGATAATCAATCGCAACCCTCGGAGAAACAATCGTGATTGTGCTATTAACGCCAGGGGTGGTGAACGTAGCAAACGTCGGCACGGCGGCGGTGACGAACGCCGTGGTGGCGACGGCGGTCGTGTTGTTGCCGGCGGACTGCGTGACGGCGATCGTGCCGGTCGGCAGGGTCGGCGTGCCGGTGAAGGTCGGAGAGGCGAGAGGGGCCGCGCCAGAGACATCGGCCACGTCGAGGGTCACGGCGCCGGTCTTGCCAGCGACGGAGGTGACAGGAGCCGAGGTCAGGTAGCCCTGGGCCTTGACGAACGCCGTGGTGGCGATGCTGGTGTCGTTGTCCGACGTGGCCGGGGTCGGCGCCTGAGGGTCGCCCGTGAACACCGGGCTGGCGAGGTCGGCCTTGTTCGCGGCGCTGGCGATCGTGAAGTAGGTCGACGCCGCCGTCGCCGTGGTCAGGTAGGACGACATCCCAGCCAAGGTCTGGTAGGTCGAGGCCGCCGTCGCCGTGGTCAGGTAGTTGCTCGCCGTCTCCGTGGCCATCGTGCCGAGGCCGAGGTTAGTGCGGGCCGTGCCGGTGTTCGCCAGACCGCTCAGGTTGTCGGCCTTGAGCAGGAAGCCCGAAGGTCCAGGGTAGGCGACAGACTGGGTGAGGCCGTCGGGATACTTGATGCCTCCGGCGGAAAGACGGATGACTTCGACGGTCGAAGCGAAGATGGAATAGACGCCGGACGAGATGGACGTGTAGTTGCCTACGCTGTTGTCCAGGGTGATGGCATAGTTGCCGGGGTTGTTGAACGTCGAAAGCCCGGTGAAGGTCGGCGAAGCGATCGGGGCGTAAGTGCTAGCGGCGCTGGCCGTGGTCAGATACGAGCTCATTCCCGACAGGGTCTGGTAGGTGCTCGCGGCGGTCGCGCTGGTGAGGTAGGGCGAGAGGGCCGAAGA
>JAURFU010000106.1 GCA_030834165.1 Verrucomicrobiota bacterium | reverse complement strand
GCAAGGTCGCCAAGCCGATGTCCGAAGGCGGCGAAGTCCGCGGCGATCCGGATACCTACGTGCTCGACGGCAAGACCATCAAGGTGAAGGACGAGGAGTATATCCCCGACCTGTTGCACAAGGACGCGACCGCTTGGCTCGAGGCGCATAAGGCCGGCCCGTTCTTCCTTTATTATTCCATGTCCCACGTGCACGGCGAGATCCTGCCGACGCCGGACAGCGCTCCGGCCCCGAAAGGCGAGAGCGATTCGGCCATGCGGAAGCGTCATTACGTCGATAATATCGCTTACATGGATAAGCTGGTCGGCAAGTTGGTGGCCGAACTCGATCGCCTCAAGCTGCGTGAGAACACCTTGATCGTCTTCATGGGGGATAACGGTAGCGCCAAGTCCAACGCCCCTGACGCGACCATCGGCGGCCGCCGAATCGAAGGCGAGAAAGGCTCCATGAAGGAAGGTGGCGGCCTCGTCCCGTTCTTCGCCACCTGGCCCGGCGTCACGCCTTCCGGCAAGGTGAACGCCAATGTCGCCGACGCCAGCGACCTCCTGCCCACCTTCGCCGAGCTTGCCGGTGCGCCGCTGCCGACCGGACGGGTGATCGACGGTCGTAGCCTCGTCTCCCAGCTCAAGGGCGACACCCAGTCTCCGCGCACCTGGGCCTTCTGCCAGCTCAGCAACAATTACTACGTCCGTGAGGCGGGTTGGAAACTCGACCAGTCTGGCACCCTTTACGACATGAAGGACGCCCCGTTCAAGGAAGTCGCCGTCGCGGCCGACACCAAGGACGAGGCCGCCCTCGCGGCCCGTCAGCGCCTTGCCGCCGCCCTGGCCGGGCTGAATCCTGCCGCCGGCTACAAGGACGAAGTGGGCGATGGCTCCGGCCGCAGCGGCAACAAGGAGGAGAAAAAGAAGAAGACAAAGAAGGCGAAAGAGGCTAAGTAAACGGCATGCCCCTGCGTCTGCTCTGCACGCTCTTACTGGCGACTTCCGCCGTCTTCGCCGCGGACGAGGTCCTGACGGACAAGTCTTCCTCCGCGAAGGTCCTCGCCCTCTACCAGAAGATCCTGGCCGGGGCGCAGAAGTCGCCGCCCGCGCCGGGTGGCATCATCTGCATCGGCAGTTCGCACATGCAGTATTGGAAGAGCGTGCAGGCGGACCTCGCTCCGCTCACCGTCCATAATTACGGCGTCGGCGGTAGCCGCATGACCCAGGCCGCGGAGCTGTTCGTCGACAACCTCGTCATCCCCTTCAAGCCGCGCGCGGTGATCCTTTACGAAGGCAGCAACGACATCAATGCCGGCACTAAGCCCGAGACCGTCCTGGAGAATTTCCGGAAGCTTTACGGTAAGCTGCACGCCGCCTTGCCGCAGGCGCGCCTCTACGTGCTCGGCGTCGTGCCCAGCCCCGGCAAGCGCTTCGAGAAGATCGCCGACCTGCGTAAGACGAACGAACTGCTCGCCAAGGAATGCGCCACGCAGCCATGGATGAAGTTCATCGACGTCACCGAGCCGCTCATCGGCGCCGACGGCAAGCCGAAGGAAGAGCTCTTCAAGCCCGGCGACATCCATATGCTCCCTGCCGGTTACGCCGTGTGGAAGTCCGTCATCGCCCCCGTCATCGTCCCGGCCGAGAAGCCTTTCGAGCATGCCCAATAGCCATCCCTCGGACTTCAAGCGTAACCTCAAGCGGGAGATCGCCGGCTACTTCCTCGTCGCCCTGTGCGCCTTGCCGATCCGGTTCTGGATCTATTCGGCCGTCAAGGAGCAGGATGGCTGGGCGGCGTTCCTGGCTCAGCGGACTTTCGACTACGTCTCGGTCGGCCTGATCGCCGTCGTCGTCGCCTCCAAGCTCCGCCTACGCTACAAGCTCGCCCTGACCTTTGTCCTGGTGGCGATCTGACCTCGCTTGGCTTGTTAGAGTCTTTGTTAGAGCAGACATAGCCAACCCGGGAAAGGGCGACCTTTCAGGCTCGAAACCTAGCTGGCGGAGAGGGAGGGATTCGAACCCTCGGTACCTTGCGGTACACTGCATTTCCAATGCAGCGCGATC
>JAURFU010000105.1 GCA_030834165.1 Verrucomicrobiota bacterium | reverse complement strand
GATGACGGCTTTGTTGCCCGTATCGGTGTAGCCCAAACCGCCGCTGCTCAGGCCGCCGAGATGGACGTCGGGTCCGACGATAAGGACGGACTTGCCCATCTTCTTGGCTTGGACGGCGGCGATGACTCCCGCGGAAGTACCGCCGTAAACGACGACATCGTAGGTCTCGGCCGCGACGAGGCGGAAGGCGAGGAGGCTAGGGATGAGCAGGCGGAGGAGCATGGGAGGTGAGATTCGGATCGAAGCGGGAGTCATCGCATGGCCTTGAGGACATCGCTGCCCTCGACGGTGTTGTTGTTCATGAGCACGATGCGGACGATGTCGGCGGAGGGGATGACCTGGATGGCTGAACGATAGCCTGCGGTGGCGCCGTCATGGACGTAGGCGACATGCTCGGGTGGTCCCACCAGGAAGGCGCCTAGGCCTATCTTGCCTTTCTTGGTCTTGGCGTCGGCATGCGGCCGCAAGGCGAGCTTAAGCGCCGCCTCGATGGGGGTGCGTTCCGGGTGGGCGAGCGCTTCCCCGAAGACGAGCATGTCCGCCGCCGTGCTCCGGAGGCTGCCGGCGGGGGCGAATGCCCGGAAGGTGGTGACGATTGCCGGGCCGCTGCCGGCGTGAGGCGGAGCCACGGTGCCGGGGCTAGGCAGGTGGCTGGGCAGCGTGTGAGGCATGCCCAAGGGCTTGCAGATCCTCTCGACGACGCAGTCTGACCAAGGTTTGCCGTATTGCTTCGCGACGAGGAAGCCGAGCAAGGCGACCCCGACGTTCGAGTAGCTGCAGTCGTGGGGGCCGTCACGTTTCAGCTGCACCTTCGCGAGCCAGGCCAGCATCTGCGAGTCATCGTAGGTCGAATAGCTCTTGAAGCCGTCGGGGAAGTCGTCCGGCATCCTCGGCAAGCCGCTGGTGTGCGTGGAGAGCTGGCGAAGGCTGATGCGGCCGACGCGGGCGTCGGCGAACTTGAAGCCGGGCTCGAGGAGTTCCGCCACGGTGGTGTCGAGGGAGACCTTCTTCCCGACGACCGCCTCCGCCAGGAGGATGCCGGTGAAAATCTTCGTGAGGGAGGCGATCTCGAAGACCAGCGTCTCGGGGGCCTGCTTCGGGTCGGGCGATTGCCCGGACAGGGCGAAGCGTTTTCCCTGCGGTGTCTGCTCGGCGGTGACGATGCAACCTGCCGGAAGCCTGGATGACAGCGACTCGGCTGCCTCGGCCAGGGTCTTGGCGTCGCCCCGGACAAGTCCTAGCACACAGAGGGCGATGACGAGGATACGCGGCATCTTCAGCGGTGGGCGGACTGCCTGGCGATGAAGTTGAGGATCGCGAGGCGGGCGGGATCATCGTCGTTCCGAAGGGCATGTCCGACCGTGCCGTGGTCGCGGTCGTCGACGCGCAGGGAGTAGTTCTCCGTATGTCCGGCCGCCTTGAGGGTCGTCACGAAGAACATGTTCTCTTCGGCGCGGCTGAGCATGTCATTCTGCGCGTAGATCGTCAGGATGGGCGGGAGGGACTTGCGGATATGGAAGGCCGGCGCGGCCTCGTCGGACGTGATGCCATAGCGTGCTTGGCCGCGTTCTTCGCGGACGGTGTAATGGTTGAAGACCTGGCCGCTGACTTGGGCGATGCCGGCGACCGAGCCGAGCGTGAGTCCGTGCGGCTTCAGCCGTTCCGGGTCCATGCCCACGAGCAGGGCGAGGTAGCCGCCGGCCGAATGGCCGCCGATGAAGACCTTGCGCGGGTCGCCGCCGTGAGCGGCGATATGCTTGACCGTCCAGGCGAAAGCCGCGGCGGCATCGTCGACGTAGGCCGGATATTTGACCTTCGGGCTGAGCCGGTAGTCAGGCGTCACCACGGCTACCCCCGCCCGGGCCAGGCTGGCGCGGATCTCGGCGCAGTATTCCGAGTTCAGGTCCTTGCCGCCGTTCTTCAGTCCGCCGCCGTAGAACCATACATAGGTCGGAAAACCTTTCGCGTCGGCCGGCAGGGTCAGGTCGAGCTTGCAGCGTTCTTGCTCATACTGCGTCTGCGAGATGACATCGTCCTTGTAGGCGATGTCGCGAAGCGTGCGGAGTTCGCCGGCCTCGAGGCCCGTGAAGGCGAGGATGGCCAGCAGGCGGACGAGGCGATTCATCATGCGATGAGCGACTGGACGATCTTCCCGTGGACGTCGGTGAGGCGGAAGTCTCGTCCCGAACTTCGGAACGTGAACTCCTCATGATTGAAGCCGAGGAGCCGGAGGATGGTCGCGTGCAGGTC
>JAURFU010000104.1 GCA_030834165.1 Verrucomicrobiota bacterium | reverse complement strand
AAGCCGTGCGGACGCTCCTGGTCATCGCCCTCGTGGCCCTGGCTGGGTGCAAGTCGGGCAAGCCGTCGGAAGCCCCGCTCCCTCCCGCGGTCGCCACGCCCAAGGAGGTCGCCCTGACTTCCGTAGGCTCGACCCTCGACGTCATCGACTCCCGCGTGGCCGCCGCCGTGACCGTGGCCCGCGAAGCGAACACCGCCGGCAAGCCCACCGTCGTCGAGTCCGAGCTCTCCGTCGCGTCGTCCTTCCTGCCTAAGCCGACCGAAGGCGACCTCGCCTACGCCCGCCAACGCTCCGAGAAGGCCACCCCCGCCGACTACGAGAAGCAGCGGGCCAAGGCCGCCGAGAAGCAGAAGGCCGCCGAGCAGGCATGGCAGACCCTCGAAGCCCAGGTCGCCGCGAGCAAGGCCGCCCTCGTCGCCCGGGACAAGCGCATCGACGAATTAACGCAGGAGGTCATCCGCGTTAAACAGGAAGCCAGTAATAACGTTTGGACGCTCGTCGGCGCCGGCATCGCCGTGATCGGCGCGCTCACGACCGCCTTCATGGGACCGCGCATCGGCATCCCGCTGCTCTTGTGCGGAGCCTTCTGCGGCTCCGTCCCCTTCATCATCGACAGCCCCTACTTTGAATGGATCGCAGGCGGCACCCTCCTCGCCGTCTCCGGCCTCGGCCTCTGGTGGCTGACCGACAAGGTTCGGGACTCCGTCAACGCCGACCCCCGCAAGAATGCGGAGATTAGCACCCCTCAATCTACGCAAGACGATGACAAAGCGTAAGCCCGCCAAGGTCATCTGGCGCAAACTCGGCAAGGAGAAGGCATGGGGTCAGGCCACGATTGGCGAGAACCTCATCGAGATTGACCCCCGCCTCGGTGCGAAGCGTCAGCTCGAAGTCCTGTGTCACGAGCAAGTCCACCTGACATTCCCTGGCATGAGCGAGGCCGACGTAGACCGGGCAGGCAAAGACCTCGCCGCCCTCCTCTGGTCGCAGGATTACCGCCGCGTAGTCCTCGCCCCTAACGCCAAGCCGCCCCGCATCTCGTGAGCGCCTCGCCCTTCAACCCCGAGGAAATCCCTCCGCAGGTCAAGGACGGCATCGTCGCCGGCATCCTCGGCGGCCTTGCCATGGTCGCCAGGCTTCTCCTCTCCACCACCCCCGTCTCGTTTGGGTGGTGCGTCCGTCGCGTACTCGCCGCTGGGATCACCGCGGCCTTGGTCGGCTACGGCATCCAGGAGCATATCACCAGCCCGGGCCTGAAGATGGGCGTCATCGGGGCCGCAGGTTACGCCGCCCCCGAATGCCTCGACTATCTCCTGAAGTACGTCAAAGCCCGCGGGGACAAGGAACTCGCGGAAGTCACGGCGAAGACAGGCAAACCCCATGGCAAAGGAAAAACCTCAAAGCGGAAGCGCTAACCTCCTGCTGGCGGTCTCCCTGCTGACGGCCTTCGCAGGGGTCACGGCCTTGGCCTCCGCCTTCATCGCCGGCTTCGTCCTCGAACTGCTCCAGTCTCGGGACGCCCTGGTGATGATCGTGACGGACGCGGGGATAAAGTCGGACTCGGTGTCGGTCGAGCAGGGTCTGTCGGCGGCGACCCTTGCGCTGAAGGCCGTCCGCGACCTTGGCTGGGCGTTGGCTGTGGGGTGCCTAGGGGTAGGAGTGGCGGTCTTCATACGCTCCCGCCGTCAAAACGCCTCCTAGGGCAAGCCAGAGGGGTCAAATGGCCTCTTGACAGGGCAGGCTAGGGTGGCAACCTGTACCTATCCGGCGAGGGGTACGCTTAACATGGCGGGCCTTTATGACCTGGGGGCTTAAAATCCTAGACCCTTGAATGAGGGTCGCAGGGTTTGTTGGGAAAGGTGCTTGACGAATGTAGAACAGTCTGCCAAGTTCATTGACGCACCACAAAACACATGACTACCAAATCCTCCCTCGCCAACGCCTTCGCCAACGCCGTCAAAGCCTACGACGAAGCCAAGGCCAACTTCAATCGCCTCGCCAAAGCCAAGGCCGCCGGCGCTCCTGACGCTACCTTTGAGCAAGTTGGCCGCGCCGCCGTCGAGATGCTCTATTGCGAGACTGAAATGAATGACGCTCGCAGCGATCTGCTGAACTTTAAGAAATAATAAAACCCCGCACCGCCAACATGAAAGCCCTCATCGCCCTCACGTTCATCATCGTCCTCGGCTGGACCGCCGCCGTGACCTTCTTCGGCCCGGAACTCTACCGCGCCATCAACGGCCCGGAGCCCGTCAAGG
>JAURFU010000103.1 GCA_030834165.1 Verrucomicrobiota bacterium | reverse complement strand
AGCCCCCCGTCGACGACGTTTTCGAGGAGTGCTACCCACTCGCCGCCCATGAGACGGCCTTCGCGGTCGAGTTCCTCCCGGGCCAGTTCGACCAGCGCGCCGACTCCGCCGCGCAGTGCCTCCAGATCGTCTCCGGCGGCGACCGCCCCGTCGTGGCCGCGGCCCGCACGTTCGTCGTCAGCGGCGCCTCGCCCGAAGAGCTGAAGCGCATCAAGGCCTACCTGATCAATCCGGTCGATTCCCGCGAAGCCGACCTCGCCAAGCCCGCCTCGCTCCGTCGCGCCGCGCCCACGCCGGCCGCCGTCGCCTCGCTCACGGGCTTCCTCACCAAGGACGTCGCCGCGCTCGCCGCCCTCCGCAAGGAGCTCGGCCTCGCGATGTCCGACGCCGACCTGCAGTTCTGCCAGGCCCACTTCCGCGACCAGGCCCGCCGCGAGCCGACGATCACCGAGATCAAGCTGCTCGACACGTATTGGTCCGACCACTGCCGCCACACGACCTTCCTCGCCGAACTGAAGTCGGTCGAGTTCGCGGATTCGCCTTTGCTGGCGCCCTTCAAAGCCTCGTGGGAACGCTACCAGCAGGTGCGCCTCGGCCTCAACCGCCAGGGCAAGCCGGTCTGCCTGATGGACATCGCGACCATCGCCGGCCGCGAGCTCAAGCGCACGGGCAAGCTCGACGACATGGAAGACTCCGAGGAGGTGAACGCCGCCTCGATCGTCGTCCCGGTCGAGATCGACGGACGCGTCCAGGAGTGGCTGGTGATGTTCAAGAACGAGACGCACAACCACCCGACGGAGATCGAGCCCTTCGGCGGCGCGGCCACCTGTCTCGGCGGCGCGATCCGCGACCCTCTTTCCGGCCGCTCCTACGTGTATCAGGCGATGCGCGTGACCGGCGCGGGCAACCCGCTCACGCCTTACGAGCAGACGCTCCCGGGCAAGCTCCCGCAGCGCAAGATCACCACCGGCGCCGCCGCCGGCTACTCCTCTTACGGCAACCAGATCGGCCTCGCGACCGGCCTGGTCTCCGAACACTACCACCCGGGCTACGTGGCCAAGCGCATGGAGATCGGCGCGGTCGTCGCCGCGGGTCCCCGTGACTGCGTGCGCCGCGAGGCCCCCGCTCCGGGCGACGTCATCGTGCTCGTCGGCGGCCGCACCGGCCGCGACGGCGTGGGCGGCGCGACGGGTTCCTCCAAGGAACACACCGAGACCGCCCTCCAGAATTCCGCCGAGGTCCAGAAGGGCGACGCCCCGACCGAGCGCAAGCTGCAGCGTCTCTTCCGCGATCCGGCTGTCAGCCGCCTGATCAAGCGCTGCAACGACTTCGGCGCCGGCGGCGTGTCCGTCGCCATCGGCGAGCTCGCGCCTTCGCTCCACGTCCACCTCGACCGCGTGCCGCTCAAGTATGACGGCCTCGATGGTTCCGAGATCGCCCTGTCCGAATCGCAGGAACGCATGGCCGTCGTCCTCGAGCCCAAGGACGTCGCCGCCTTCCTCGCCGCCGCCCGCCGCGAGAACCTCGAAGCCGTGCAGGTCGCCGACGTCACCGACTCCGGCCGCCTGATCATGGAATGGCGCGGCCAGCGCGTCGTCGACATCGCCCGCGACTTCCTCGACACCAACGGCGTCACGCAGTCCGCGTCCGCCAAGGTGCTCGCGCCGGACGCTTCCAAGAATCCTTTCCAGGCCGGCTCCGCGCCGACCGTCGACGACCTTCGTAAGGCGGTCTCCGATCTCCCGAACGCCGCCCAGCGCGGCCTCGTCGAGCGCTTCGACGCCTCGATCGGCGCCAACACGGTGCTCCATCCTTTCGGCGGCGCGACGCAGTCGACCCCGCAGGAAGCCATGGCCGCCAAGCTGCCGGTCCTCGGCGGCGAGACGGACGTCTGCACGATCATGGCCTACGGCTTCAATCCCGTCGTCGCCCAGTGGTCGCCCGGCCACGGCGCGGTCTGCGCGGTGGTGGAATCGCTCGCCCGTCTGACCGCCGCCGGCGGCAACCCGGCCCGCGCGCGCCTGACGCTCCAGGAATATTTCGAAAAGCTCGGCCAGGATTCCTCCCGCTGGGGCAAGCCGCTCGTCGCGCTCCTCGGCGCGCTCGACGCGCAGCTCGAGTTCGGCACGGCCGCCATCGGCGGCAAGGACAGCATGTCGGGTTCGTTCAAGGACCTCGACGTCCCGCCCACGCTCGTCTCCTTCGCCATCGTCCCAGGCAAGGCCAGCCAGGTCGTCTCCGCCGAGTTCAAGCAGGCCGGCTCCACGGTCGTGGTCG
>JAURFU010000102.1 GCA_030834165.1 Verrucomicrobiota bacterium | reverse complement strand
CTTGGTGTAATGGAGCAGGCCGTGGACGACCGAGACCTCGTCGGAGCCTTGCACGGGGTGCGTGAGCAGGCCGGCGGGCTTGTTGACGGCGATGATGTGCGCGTCTTCGAAGAGGACCTCGAGGGCCATCTTCACCGGGCGGGCGGTCGGCTCGCCTGGAGAGGGCAGGGCGACCTCGATGGCATCGCCGGGGTTGAGCAGCGTGCGGCAATCGGCCGTCTGGCCGTTGACCTTCACCATGCCGAGGTCGAGGGCCTTCTGCACGCGGGAGCGGCTGACGCCGTCGAGCAGCGTGGCGATGATCTTGTCGGCGCGGGCGGGTTCGAATTCGCTCGGGATGCGGGTCTTGAAGATCTCATCCGGGCGGGCCTCCTCGACGGGCGCCTTGGCCGGCCGGGTCGCGTAGGGCACGTGCGGGGCGGGCTTGGCCTTGCGCTTGAGCGCCTTGGCCGTGCGGGCCTGCGGACGGGAGCCGGGGCGCTTGGGGTTGGCCTTCTTCGGCTTTTTGGGGGCGGCCATGTTATTTGGCCTTACCGAGGAGGTATGCGGGATTCAATTTCTGGAGGGGCTTGGGAAGGAAGAGGCCGTCTTTGCGGATCACCTGGCCGTCGAAACGGATCTCACCGCCGCCGTATTCGGGGCGCTGGATGCAGACCATGTCCCAGTGGATGGACGAATGGTTGCCGTTGTCGGTGGTCTCGTAGCACTTGCCGGGCGTGAAGTGGAAGGAGCCCGCGATCTTCTCGTCGAACAGGATGTCCTGCATCGGGTTGAGGATGTGCGGATTGAAGGCGATGGCGAACTCGCCGATGAAGCGCGCGCCGCCGTCGGTATCGAGGATCTCGTTGAGGCGCTTGGTGTTGTTCGAGGTGGCCTCGACGATCTTGCCCTTGCGGAAGACGAGACGGATGTTCTCGAAGGAGACGCCCTGGTAGATGGTCGCGCAGTTGTACTGCAGCACGCCGTTGACGGAGTCCTTGATCGGCGCGGTGAAGACCTCGCCGTCGGGGATGTTGTATTCGCCGCCGCAGGGGATGGCGTTCATGCCCTTGATGTTGAACTTCAGGTCCGTGCCCGGGCCGGTGATGTGGACCTCGTCGGTCTTCATCATCGCCTGCTTGAGGGCTTCCATGCCCGGGATCATGCGGGAGTAGTCGAGCGTGCAGACGCGGAAGTAGAAGTCGGCGAAGGCTTCGGTGCTCATCTTGGCCTGCTGGGCCATGGAGGAGGTCGGCCAGCGGAGGACGACCCACTTGGTCTTGTTGACGCGGTGGTCGAGGACCGGGCGCATCATCTCGCCGTTGAGCTTGGCCTGGGCGGCCGGGATGTCGCTGCCTTCGAAGATGTTGTCCGAACCGCGCACGGCGACGTAGGCCTGCATCTTCTTCATGCGGGCGAGCTCGTGGTCGGCGGCCAGCTTGAACTGTTCCTTGGTGCCGCCCTTGACCATCTCGCGGCCGACGCGGGCCTTGTGGAGGTTGACCATCGGGGTGGCGCCGCGTTCGCGGGCGGCCCGGATGAGGGCGATGACGAAGTCCTCGGGGACGTCGTGGGCGTCGATGAGCACGTTCTCCCCCTTCTTGAGACGGGTCGAGAAACCGCAGAGCACGTCGGCGAGCTTTCCGTAGCGAGGATCCATGATGCGGGTAAGTTGCGACCCCCTCGGGCCCTTTCCAAGCGTGAAAGGAGCGCTTGCGATGCCGCGGGCTCCTCGCACGGTGTCCGCATGTCCGATCCTACGCCCTCAGTGCGCGCCCTGGCCTTGGCGGAAGAGGCGTCGTTCGACTTCGCGATCGGCGACGAAGCCGGCGCCCTCGGGAAGCTGGCGGCGGCGGTCGCGGCCGATCCGGCCTGCTTCGAAGCTTGGCTGGCCAAAGCCGAAGTCCACTTCGCCGCGGGTCAGTATGACGAAGCCCTCGCCGCCGGCGAACAGGCCCTCGCGCTCCGGCCCAAGGATATCCACGTCCACACTTCGATGTCCCGCATCTGGATGGAGCGGGGCGACAAGACCAAGGCCGAGCATCATGGTGCCCAGGCGCGCATCCTCGGTTGGGGCGACCAGCTCAAGGAACCGGAAGGGAAGCAGCCGGGGGAGCTCTGATTTCGAGGACAGGAGGGCTCGAGGACAGGAGGGACTGAGGGCACGAGGGCCGGAGGCTGGGGGGTTGGTTTCAGGGGGTGAGCCTTGCCGGCGGGATGTCGACCGGAGGTTTCGAGTGGCGCAGATTCCCCTGATGAGTTCGGGTGAAGAACAGGGGTCGCTGCCGAAGGTGTCTACCTTTAGGGACCTACTGGCGTGGCA
>JAURFU010000101.1 GCA_030834165.1 Verrucomicrobiota bacterium | reverse complement strand
CGCACGCCGCCGAGGCCCTCGAGATGGGCGCCGACGCGGTCCTGGTGAACACCGCCATCGCTTCCTCGGGCGACCCGGTCGCGATGGCCCGGGCTTTCCGCCTCGCCGTCGAAGCCGGCCGCTCCGCCCGCGAAGCCGGCCTGGGCGTCGGTTCCGACAAGGCCGAGCCGACATCGCCCCTCACGGGCTTCCTCGACTGACCGATGGCCGCGAAGCCCGGCAGGATGCGCGCGGACGAATTGCTGTTGAAGCTTTCGCTCGCTCCGTCCCGCTCGGTCGCCCAGGCCCTCATCCTCGCCGGCAAGGTCCGCTCCGGTCCTGACGCCGTCGTCCAGAAGCCGTCGCAGTCCTTCCCGGAGGATGCGGTGCTCACCGTCGACCAGCCTCCGCGCTTCGTCTCGCGCGGCGGCGAGAAGCTCGAAGGCGCGCTCGATCATTTCAAGATCCCCGTCGAAGGCCTGCACGGACTCGACGTCGGCGCGTCCACCGGTGGTTTCACCGACTGCCTCCTGCAGCGCGGCGTCGTCAGCATGACGTGCGTCGACGTCGGCACGGCGCAGCTCCACTCCAAGCTGCGCAACGATCCGCGGATCAAGAACCTCGAGAAGTTCAACGCGCGCGAGATCAACCACGTCGAGCTGCCGCACGCGACCTATGGCATCGTGGTCATGGACCTTTCGTTCATCTCCTTGGGACTCATCCTACCGATCGCGTGGCAGCGGGTAGGGAAGGGCGGTCACCTCGTCGCGCTCATCAAGCCGCAGTTCGAGGCGACCAAGGCCGAAGCCGACAAGGCCCGCGGGGTGATCAAGGACCCGGTCATCCATGCCCGGGTGGTCGCCGGCCTGACTGCCGCCGCCCAAGGCCTGCCGGGCGCCCAGGTCCTCGGAGTCATCCTTTCGCCCATCGAAGGCGGGGACGGCAACAAGGAGTTCCTGATCGCGGTCAAAAGAGCCTGATCAGGGCTAGGGCTCGGGGCAGGGCTAGGGCTGGGTATTTTAAGAAAAAAGGCACAATAGGCCTTTTATTGTCATTTTTAGCCCTGGCTCTAGCCCTAGCCCTGGCCCTGGAGCCCCGCTCCTGCCCATTTCTCCTTGCCCTCAGGCCTCCGTCCCTTACTTCCAAACCTCCCATGACCACCGAAGGTAAGCTCAAGCGCTCCCGCAACCCCCTCGACTTCGATTTCACCGAACCCGAGGCCCTGTCGCGCTACGTCACCGAGACGGGCAAGATCCTGCCCCGTAAGCTGACCGGCCTCACCGCCCGCCAGCAGCGTCATATTGCCAAGGCCGTGAAGCGCGCCCGCAATATGATCACGATGAAGTAATCGTCCGCGCGACGATTTCCCCGGGCCGCCTCTTCAGGCGGCCTTTTTGTTGCCGGTCTGGGAGGTTGCCCCCGTCGGCGACCCGAGGTAAATAGGTCGGGACTCCCGCCGGCCGTCCCGTAAAGTCCCGTCTCCTTTGTCTCCGTCCGCCTCCAGTTTCCTCACCTCCGCTCCCGCCGACCTCGCGCGCGCGGCCGAGCTGCTGCGCGCCGGCGCCTGCGTGGCCCTGCCGACCGAGACGGTCTACGGCCTCGCGGCCGACGCGACCAATCCGTCGGCGCTCGCCCAGGTCTTTGCGATCAAGGGCCGACCGCTCCTGGATCCGCTCATCGTGCACGTCCTCGATCAGGCCGCGCTCGCCGAAGTGGCCGAGCCCGATCCGCGCCTGGCGCAGCTCGCTGCGCTCTGGCCCGGCCCGCTCACGGTCGTGCTCCGCCGCAAGCCCGTCGTTCCTGATCTCGTCACGGCCGGCAAGGACACCGTCGCGGTCCGTATCCCGGCGCACCCGCTCTTCCGCGAGGTGCTGCGTCTCGCCGGGCGTCCGCTCGCCGCGCCGAGCGCCAATCCGTTCGGTTACGTGAGCCCGACCAAGGCCCGGCATGTGCGTGATTCCCTGGGTGAGCGCTGCCCGTGGATCGTCGACGGCGGCCCCTGCGCGCACGGCGTCGAATCCACGATCCTCGACCTTTCGGTCCCCGGCCGCGCCCGCCTGCTCCGCCCCGGTCCGATCCCCCTCGAGACGCTCCGCTCGCTCCTCGGTGACGTCGAGGTCGTCACGCGCGCCGCGAACCAGCAGGCCGCGCAGGACGCCCCAGGCATGCTCGAGCGCCATTACAGCCCGGCGACCCGCGTCGTGCTTTTCCCGAACGGCACGCTGCCGGTGATCGCCAACCTGCGCTCCGCTGTGCTCTTCCTGGGTCGCCGCCCGCATGCCCCGGCCAACGCCGACGTGTTCCTGCTCTCTGAGGGTGGTTCCACGGAGGAAGCCGCACGTCATCTCTTCGACCTGCTCCGTCAGCTCGACGCCCGGGGTTATGAGACGATCCATGCCGAGCTGGCTCCGCCGGCCGGCATCGGCGCCGCCTACAACGACCGCCTGACCCGCGCCGCCGCCCGCTGATGCAGAACCTGCTCGAGACGCTGAAGAAGGCCGCGGAATTCCTCGCGCGCAAGGGCTTGGAAAAGCCGCGCATGGAGGCCGAGCATCTCTTCGCCGCCGGTCTGGGAATGAAGCGACTGGATCTTTATCTGCAGTTCGAACGCCTGCTCAATGATGACGAGGTGAAGCGTCTGCGCGACCTGACCGTCCGCCGCGGCAACCGCGAGCCGCTCCAGCACATCGTCGGCAAGGCGGAGTTCCGCGACCTGGTGCTGAAGTCCGACAAGCGCGCGCTCATCCCGCGTCCGGAGACCGAGGAGCTCATCGACCTCGCGCTCGCGCTCTTCCCCGAAGACCACGCCGTGCGCGTGCTCGACCTCGGCACGGGTTCCGGCGCCA
>JAURFU010000100.1 GCA_030834165.1 Verrucomicrobiota bacterium | reverse complement strand
GACCACGCCAGCATCAAGGCCGCCGTGGCCGAAGTGGAGAAGCAGATGGGCCGCATCGACATCCTCGTGAACAACGCCGGCTGCAACGCGCGCAAGCCGGCCCTCGAGGTCACCTGGGACGACTGGAACATGGTCCTCGACACCAATCTCCGCGGCACGTTCTTCACCGCCCAGGCCGTCGCGCCGGGCATGATCTCCCGCGGTTACGGCCGCATCGTGAACATCGGCTCCGTGACCTGCGTCGCCGGTTACGCCGGCCTTGCCCCGTATGGCGCGAGCCGCGGCGGCGTGAAGCAGCTCACGATGAGCCTCGCCGACGACTGGGGCCGCCATGGCGTCACCGTCAACTGCCTCGCCCCGGGTTGGTTCAAGACCGCCCAGAACGCCGTCCTCTACGAGAACCGCGAATGGGTGGAGTATCTCTGCGACCGCATCCCGCTCAAGCGACCCGGCGCGCCGGATGACCTCGCCGGCCCGGTCGTCTTCCTCGCGTCGGAAGAGAGCCGCTACGTGACCGGCCAGACCTTGTTGGTTGACGGCGGCATCAGCACGGGTGCTACTCGTGCCACGGTCGCCCCGCCGAAACCCTGAACCCCTCGCGCCATGCTTTTCGCCCTGCTCGCCATCGCCGTCCTGGTCCTGTTGGTGACCTGGCTGAAGCTCAATCCCTTCATCGCGCTGCTGATCAGCTCGCTCGCGCTGGGGGCGATGGTCGCCGTCTCCGCCGGCGGCCTCGCCATGACGGAGGTCCTCAAGGCCTTCCAGACGGGCTTCGGCAACACCCTGGCCGGGACCGGCGCCATCATCGTGCTGGGGGTCGTCTTCGGCAAATTGCTCGCCGAATCGGGCGGGGCCGGGGTGCTTGCGAAGCAGTTCATCCGCAGCCTCGGGCCTTCCCGGATCGGCCTCTGCATCATCCTGCTGGCCCTGTGCGTGGGCATGACGACTTGGTTCGCCGTCGGCCTGCTGCTCATCCTGCCGATCGTCATCACCTTGGCCAAGGAGACCGGCAAGCCCTTCCTGCTGCTCGTCCTGCCGCTGCTGTCGTTCCTTTCCGTCATGCACGGGCTGATGCCGCCGCACCCCGGCCCCGTCATCGCGATCGAATCCCTGCACGCGAGCATGGGCATGGTCATCCTCTGGGCGCTCGTCCTAGGCATTCCCGTCGCCGCCATCGCCGGTCCGTTCTTCGCGCGGCTCGCCGTCCGGCGGGTCGAGGTCGCCACGCCTGAGTTCACGCCGTCCGTCGCCGCCGGCCAGGTGCTGCCGACCTTCGGCCTGACGATCTTCACCGTCCTGCTTCCCGTCATCCTGCTCTTGAGCGGCACGGTCGTCGAGGTGCTGGCGAAGAGCCCCTCGGCGCAGGAGTATTTCGCCCGGAACGGACTCACCCCGCCTGAGCAGAGCCTCTGGGGCAAGGTCGGCCTCTTCCTCGGACACCCCGTGATCGCCCTGCTTTCCTCGGTGCTTTTCGCGATGTGGGCCTTCGGGAAGCGGTGCGGGCGGAGCGCCGCCGAACTGTTGAGGTTCTCCGAGCAGAGCGTGTCCGGCATCGGCATGACCCTCGTCCTGGTCGGCGCCGGGGGCGGCTTCGCGCTCGTCATGCGCACGGCGGGCGTGGACAAGCAGCTCGCCGAACTGGCGGCCTCCGCGGGCCTGCCCTTGCTCGTCTACGGCTGGCTCGTCTCGGCCTTCATCCGCGTCGCCACCGGTTCGGCGACCGTCGCGATCACCGTCGCTTCCGGCTTCATCGCGCCCGTCCTCGCGGCGAACCCCGGCACGAATCCTGAGCTCATGGTCATCTCCATCGGCTGCGGCTCGCTCTTCCTCTCGCACCTCAACGACAGCGGTTTCTGGATGGTCAAGGAATGCCTCGGACTGTCGGTCGGCCAGACCCTGCGCACCTGGACGATCACCGAGACCTTGATCGGTTTTTCGGGTCTCGGCATGGCGTTGTTGGCGGAGCAGGTGCTGAAGTTCCTAGGGTAGGGGTAGGGGGTAGGGGTGCCCAGAGTATCGAGTTTGGAGTCTCGAGTATCCGGGGAGTGGTGGCCTCGGGGTAGGGTTGAGCGTCCTCGCTCAGCCGCGGCCGACCAAGGGTGGTCAGCCCTACCTAGGGACAAAATCCACAGGGGAACCGGAGGCCTGATGATTGGCTGGGGATCTATGTTCGCCGCATCCCATCCGGTCTCCGGTTCCCCTACGCGCAAATTTGTTCCGAATCCCCATTCCGCCCAGACCGGACCTATTTGATTACCCAGCCTGTGAATAATTTCTTAAATGCAAATAACCTTCATTTAATGGATTAAAATAGTCATTTAACTCAATTAATGAGCGTTATTTACGATTTTTTGACATATAAATAATTACCGAGATGGGCTAGCGGGATTTTAACCTGCAAAAGCAGAAAAAGGGACAAAAACGATTGTGCCGATGGGGTGATTACCCCAAGATTTTCCTATCCCCAACTTAAGCCACCCCCCCTCGGTGGCTTTTCAAAAATTTATAATAATGAAAAGTCCGAAGACCCGCCCCCTGTTTTCCCGCGCATCGCTCATGGTCGCCGCGGCCATGCTCGCCGTCGGCGCCCCTAAGCCCGCCAAAGCCGCCAACATCTTCTGGGACGCCAATGGCGCCGCGGTCGGCACCGGCGGCGCAGGCACCTGGCTCAACGCCGGTAGCCCTTCGTGGGTGAACGCCGGCGCGGCCACCTCGATCACCGGCACGGATCCCGCCATCGATTACGCCTTCACCGCCAACGATATCGGCTATTTCACGGGTGAAGGCGCCGAAGTCACCTTGGGCGAAAACATCACCGTCGGCGGT